>JAIVHQ010000182.1:0-1937 GCA_020200995.1 Flavobacteriales bacterium | reverse complement strand
GAGGATTGGATGTAGCGGCAGCGTCGGGTCACAGCGTTTTTTCCGGAAGGGAAAACAGAACCGCGCAGCCGCTCGTCATTTTTTTGTCCGCCACGGGTTGATTTTAACCACCTTTGCACCCTGTGAAAATTGCGGATGTGAGAACTCGAATCGGTCTTTTTATTTTGCTGTGCGGCATCTTGTTGCCCTTTACAGGTGATGCACAGGACGGCAAGCGTCCAAGTTGGCCCATTCGCTATGCCAACAGTCTGATCAACGACACCTCCGACATCAGCAAGCCACAATTTATGGTGTATCCCACCGTGGCCTTCGCCCCCGAAACGAGCTGGGAATTCGGTTTTTCAACGCTACTGGTGTATTATGCCAACCAGGACACCACCAACCGGCTGAGCGAGGTGAGCGGCTTCACATTTGTGACCCTCGAAAGCCAGTGGGGCATCTGGTTCGATCACGCCCTGTATTCCGATCAGGACAAGTGGTTTCTGCTGGGCCGCATCCGGTTTCAGAATTTTCCACTCAGGTACTACGGCATTGGCATGGACACGCCGCCGCGGCATCAGGCCCTCGTGGATGCGAATCAGATTTTGATCAAGGAGCGCCTCCTTCGCAAGGTTGGCAACAACCTCTTTTTTGGTCTTGAAGCCGATTATCAGCGGCTGTCGAATGTGTCATTTTTAGAAGGCCCCGCCTTCGATGACCTTACCCTTCCGCGGGGCGCCGAGGGCTCGGATAATATTGGTTTCGGACTGGGACTTCTGTACGACAACCGCCACAATGTGCTCAACGTGCGCGACGGCGCCTTGGCCGAACTCGCAGTGCTTCATTACCACTCTTCCATCAGCACCTTCGGATTCACTTCTGTGATCAGCGACAACCGACTTTTCAAAACGGTGGCGCGAAATACTGTACTGGCGGGCCAGCTGCTCGGGCAGTTCAATTTTGGCGACGTACCTTTCAACCAGCTCGCACTGATGGGAGGTGAAAATATGATGCGCGGCTATTACGTGGGGCGCTTTCGCGACAGGCACCAAGTGGCGGCGCAGGGCGAAATCAGGTTTTTGCCGCTGCCGCTGGGCTTCAGCAAGCGCATTGGCGCGGCAGCGTTTGGCGGTGTTGCGACCGTTTTTGACGATTTTGGTCGGGCCACGGGCGGCGATTTGGTGTGGTCGGCGGGCGCTGGTCTCCGCTTTTTGATTTTTCCGAAAAAGGATATTTACACCCGATTTGATGTGGCCTTAACTGCCGAAGGAACGGGATATTACCTCTTCATCGGCGAGGCATTCTGAATGAATCTTGATTGCCCTTCTTCGCCACCGGGGTTGGCCACTTTTTCCAGAAATTCTCTCACCTCGTCTACTTTGCTCGAGCCGTAGAGTGCAGTTCTTCCTTCCGGATCTACCACCACATAGGCGGGGTAGGCATTTACATTGAGTTCGGACCTGATGCCGCGGGCATCATCCGGCACTGCTACGGTGTAGGGAATTTCGTGGAGGTCGCGGTAGGGCCGCACTTTATCCATCGGTTGGAGGGGATTCACCGCAATGATCTTCAACGTTTCCGAAAAATCATCATGCAGGGCCTTCAGGGCGGGAATGTCGCGCTTGCACGGGCCGCAACCCACAAACCAGAAATCGAGCAGGATGTATTTACTTCCGTAAAAATCGCTGATTGCCAAGCTGTCGCCGTCCGCGTCCTCGAAGCGGTAGTCCGTGAGCTTTTTGCCCAGCGCGAGCGACTCCATGCGCGTCAGTACGTGTGCTGCCAGCTCGCCCGTGGCGGGATGGAGTGGATTTTGGGCAATTTCTCGCATGGCTTTTTGATACTCCTCCGCATTGGAGCTGCCCTCGCCTTTGTACTTATTGTTGGCCTGATACACCATGGCCAATTCTGCGATTGTGTCGTTGCCCATGATCGTTAATTCGTCGAGGTACCGATCG
>JAIVHQ010000181.1 GCA_020200995.1 Flavobacteriales bacterium | reverse complement strand
AACCCCTCAATATCCACCGAGGTTATCGGCTTATTCCCCGCATAATTATAACTACTCAACTGCGGATAATCCTCCGCAATCGGGTCCACACTCACAAACCTGCACAACCACGGAGCGTAATAACGCTGCCCGTAATTATACAATCCACTCTCCTCGTCTTTCTCTTTGCCGTTGTACCTGTACCGCTTAAATGCATAAGCCCCGAATGAGGTTTCTCCAAAAGGATAAAACTCTTCTCTGTTTACTAAATTGCCGTTGGGCCTGAGAATGACCGTGCAGCTTCCAAGATGATCGTCGAGGTGGAATTTTATGGGCGGGGTTGCATCATCGGTGTTGGTGCCCACCCGGCGGGTACCAATAACCCGGCCCCTGAGCGGAGTCGAAGGGTCGTCTTTGATGTAGAGGGTGTTGTAGTGCCGGTGGGAGTCAATGGTGGTGCCGGTGGGTTTGATGTAGGTGAGTTCGAATAGGCCCCCGTCTACGTACACTGTCACTTCCAATTTCTGCCCTTTTCGGGTGATTTTCTTCACCCTCTCCCCTGCTGAATTATAGAAATAATTGGTATAAACGGTCGGATCGCTGCTCCCCGCCTGATTGGAAAAGGTGGCCAACTTATCGTTGTGGCCCCATTGAAGGTAGCGGGTGGAACCTCGGCAATAAGAAAGACAGCAGCTGATCATGTCATTTTGCTCGGTCATCTATCGATTTCAAGAGAATGTATGCCTGCAAAACCTACCTTAGGTTTTCAAAATCTGAAATTATTCAAATTTTTTCAACTCCGTGAATGCAGAATTCTGAATATGGCAATCATGTTTCGCTACAGTTATCTTGTAGAGTCTTCAATTAAGTGGTCGGGGATTTGGTCTTCGATAACAAATTCTTTCTGGCTGTCAGCCATCCCGGGGAGTAGCTCACGAATATCTTTGAGAAGATTAGTATCTACATATTGTGCATTGTATTGCGCAAGCATGATTAAAGTGTCATAAAGAGCTAATTCTCTTTTACTCTTTATACCATTTGTCACCAATTCTTCGAAGAGCTCATACATGTCCGGCTTATTGCTTCTGCGTAATGAAGACTCGTAATAGAGATGAAGTAACTCATCATAATGTTTCCAATTCACAGGGTTCGTTTTAAGTATGGTAGACATAATTTTCCAATAACTTCGGTCTTCGAAAGATGGGATTTTAAATTCATCTACATTGAACCTCGCTTTATATTTCTCACTGAGCTCGCCGCTGTATAAAGTAAACTCAACTTTACCTTCCTTCAGTTTTTCTCTAATTTTAAAGCAATCCAACGAGTCCATTAAAAATATCATTTTCGAGGAGAACGCTGAATAATAAATTGGATGCCAATCTTTTTTCTCGAATACTGCCAAAATAAAAAGCGTGTCATTTTTCTCCTTGAATTGAGGATATTCCTTAAATGTTTCACTTGGAAATTCATTATCAATCACTTTTTCATCAATGCAGTCAATATTGCTTTCACCGTGGCATGACATAACCAAGATAGCTGTAAATAAAAATGTTTTGATTTCATTCATCACATTCGCATATGGGGTGGGATTTGTAAGCCTCTTGAAACTGAATCAACACTAGCAGGTAGATTCTTAAAGTTCATAGGCGGCAATTTACCGAAGCTGCTTTTCGTATTCACAGGCGACGGATTCAAATTCTCCAGTGCCTCCATAACCTGTTGCATTTTTCCCACTCCACGAATTCCTAAGGTAAAACTTATCCTAGAGACTCCAATGACAGTTTGATATGACTCGTTCATCGCTTTAAATCCGGTAATACCTGCGCCGGCTGAAATCATTCCGCCATTCACCCCAATAGTGCTTTCAACAAATTCGTATCTCAACCCCTTCACCAATTCCCGCAGGTCAGTATCCAAGTCGTCAAAATAGATTTTGCCGGAAAGCTCTGCTTGAAACAGTTCTACTTCCAAAGGTGCCATAGGGAGTTCACTTGAAAAATCGATGCCAAAATTACTGTCGATGTTAAGTGGAAATTCAAAACTAAACTCACTCTCGTTAAAATGCCAGTCTTCATTGCCCGTGACCACGGGTTCTTCTATGCCAATGGTGAGTTCAGCGTAATGTTTACCATTGGCATATTCTATCGGAAACTGCTTCCCTTCAGCAGTCTTGTATGCTGTAAAATCTAAAGTCTTCGCATTGAAATGGGCCTTGTAGTTGTCTCCTCCAAAATCAAATTGCAATAAAGCATCCGTTCTGGTGCCCACCATGGAGCCGTCTGTAGTTTTTACTTTATCAGCTCCCTTAGCAGTTGCTACATTATGCACACCAATGGCCCTGAAAGTATTGCCTGCAGGATCTCGAAAAGTTTGATATCCATTGTCCGGGGTTGATTTAAGTGTCGGGCTGGTGTCATCCACAGCACTCTGCAACCCCTCAATATCCACCGAGGTTATCGGCTTATTCCCCGCATAATTATAACTACTCAACTGCGGATAATCCTCCGCAATCGGATCCACGCTCACAAACCTACAAAGCCACGGCGCGTAATACCGCTGCCCGTAATTATAAAGCCCACTCTCCTCGTCCTTCTCCTTGCCATTATATCGGTACCTCTTCTTCGCATATCCTCCAAAACTCGTTTCTCCGAATGGATAAAACTCCTCCCTGTTCACGAGGTTACCGCTTGTCTGAAGTACCACAAGGCTGTCCATCAAGTGATCTTCGAGGTAGTACTTCACTGCCGGGGTGGGATCGTCCGCATCATTGCCCACACGGATGGTGGCCATCCTGCTGTTGCCGTCTTTCACCTGCAAGGTGTTGTAGTGGCGGTTATTGTCAATACTTCCGCCCGTAGGACGAACATAGGAGGTTTCGAATATCCCGCCGTCTATGTACTCGGTTACGGCTACTGCGCTGCCTTTTTTGGTTACTTTCTTCACCCGCTCGCCCGCCGCGTTGTAAAAATACCAGCTATATACCGTAGGTGTTGAAGTGCCCGCTTGATTGGAAAAAGCCACCAATTTATCGCCGGCTCCCCAAAAATAATTGCGGGAATCCCCCTCTTTGGTGAGGTTGCCGTTGGCGTCATACGTGCTCTGATAGGTGGAGCTTCCAATCTCAAATGACGCGAGATGGTTGGTATTTAAAGGATCACCGTACGTGTATCTTCTCACGAAATCCTGATTGGCCTGACCTGCGGCTACGTGGTTCAGTTCTTGAATGTTGCCGAGCTTGTCATAGCTGTATGTTCTTGTGTATGTATTTGTAGCGGTCTGGTCCTGAGGCCTGATGTTAAGATCCCAGGAGGGCTGTTCATAAACAGTGGAACTCTCCCGCCCTGTCGCAGAGATCAACCTCCGCAAGGGGTCGTGTGCAAATTCGCGCAAGAGATTGCCGGGGCCTTTTGCGCTGCTGTTTGGGCGAACGCAGACTTGACTATCTCCTCTTGTGAAGATCGGTTTTTTCCGGCAATTCATTTTCAAACGCTACTCACTTTACTTGAACCCAATAGAACATATTCATTCATTACATATCGGTAAAAAATACGATTGAAAGCATGGCTAAAATAAAGGAAATCGCACACGCTGCCAAATACCAGATTCTGTACTTTCGAAGCTCAATTTCTTCCAAGGACATAAAATGATCCATGTTTCGCTTAATTGATCTGTAAATCATTACAAAGACTGGAATAAATGGAATGACTATACCAAGCGTCACTGGAAATGCTCTCCATTTGTTTAAGGCAGGGTTATCCGTGACCTCAATTAATCCTTGTGATAATGCGTGAGAATAATAACTTAAAATGTGATAAAATGACCATACATTTAAAATAATCACAATAAAAAGTGTAAATGAAGCTTCTACAAATGCGCTAAAATCGGGTTTAGTGTCTTTCTGGGCATAATAAACC
>JAIVHQ010000241.1:8143-9413 GCA_020200995.1 Flavobacteriales bacterium | reverse complement strand
CCCCTGCGTGATCGGCTACGACGTGGTGGGCCGTGTGGAAGCCGTAGGCAAAAACGCCGACCCGGCGCTCAAGGGCAAGCGGGTGGTGGCCTCACCCGGTTTGGCGGGTACGCCGAATACGCCGCCACCGATCACCGCGCCGTGGCGCCCATCAGCGACGACTACCCGGCCGAAAAAGCCGTGGCCCTCGGCACGCAATACACAACCGCCTACGTCTGCTTTTACGAAAGTATGCACCTCTACCCGGGCGATAAAGTCCTCGTACACGCCGCCGCCGGCGGGGTGGGAATGGGGCTTTGCCAAATGGCGCTCAAGAGCGGATGCACCGTATTCGGCACGGCCGGATCGGAAGAGAAGCTGGAAGTGCTGCGCAAGGCCGGGGTGCAACACCCCGTAAACTACCGCTCTGAAGACTACCAATCGGCGATTCAAAAGATCCTCGGTGGCGAAAGGCTCGACGCGACTTTTAATTCATTGGCAGGAAAGAGCGTACCCAAAGACCTAAAACTCCTCGGCTCGGGCGGCAAGTTGGTGATTTACGGTGCCGCGAGTCGCGTGGGCAAAAAAGGCGGTATTTTCAGCAGCATAGGGATGCTCTTGCAAACGGGCTTCATATCGCCCCTTTCCCTCATCATGCGCAGCAAATCGGTGATCGGAATCAACATTCTGAAACTCGGCGACTACAAGCCGCAGGTGGTGGCCAAGGCCATGCACGCCGTTGCGAAAATGGCCGTTGCGGGCGAGGTCGACCCCATGGTGGGCGGCACCTTCAAGCACACAGAACTCAATGAGGCGCACTCGGCGCTCGAAAAACGGGGGACTGTTGGGAAGCTTTCGGTGTTTTGGGATTAATGAGTGGCTGTCCATAAAGTCCATTCTCGGCGTTACACTTGGATTGAAAACAGTCATTGACTAATGTCAACTCCTTGCTTTTCAATCCTGCGTGCGCCTTGATAATGAACTTTCTTGATCAGCCACTCGACTTTATTGACAAACTCTAATTATGTTCTTGACTCTTACGTGGAATTATTTGCAAGTAAGCGCGGTTTTCGAACCGAATATCGAAGACAGTTGAGTGTGATTGATCACACATTTGTGGGAAGGGGTAACTCAGGTGAATCAGGTATTAAATTGATTGAATGAGGTTTGCGATTGACCGATTGCGATTACTCATTCCCTTGTTTATTTTAAGCGGTATTCGTGAGGCCCTTCGGGGTTCTTCGCTTCGCGTCAGGATGACAGCTCGGCTTTAATCATAGAGGTGGGGCGG
>JAIVHQ010000241.1:0-8088 GCA_020200995.1 Flavobacteriales bacterium | reverse complement strand
CTTCATCACCGCAGGTGGCCTGTACGATGTATATGCCAGGGGCCAGCGCCCCGATATCCATGCGGTGCTCGCTTGCCCCGCCTCCGGCATTGGCTTGCATCACCGGCCTGCCCGAAGTGTCATAAATGGTGATATGGCCCAGGCCGCCCCCCGTGCCGCGGAGGGTGAGCTCGGAGCGGGCGGGGTTGGGGTGAAGATTGAGGGATGTTACATGGGCGTTTTCAAGATAGGGCTTGATAGTATGGTTGGGAAGAGAAGTACCGACATAAGCTTTCGCTGAAAAAGTGGATGCTTGATATGACAGATCCGGTAATTGATTTGAGCAAAAATCACTGATCTGCTGCTCATCGCACTGACCTTGTAGTTGCGTACCCTGCAATGGATAGTCAATTGCCAGTCTTATATTAGGAGAGATTACAGCGCCTGGCTTTAGATGGATGACTGAGCCTGACAAAATGGTACCCATAACTCCTGTGGAGGTAAATAGATTACTGCTAATTTCTGTATATCCACTATTGAAATGCTCTTCGTCAGTAGGTAAATCAACTGAAGTGTCTATAATTGTATACTCATTCACATCATTCTCAAGGTCAACAATTGGGATCGGTAATGTACCTGTGTACTCAACTGCATTTAATGGAAATGTGATGACCTGCGTATTTTTTACAGGATCTCCGTCTTTACCGACATTGTGACTTTCTATTTTCAGGGTTAGCCTGATAAAAAAGTCAAAGTCATTAATGGATGTTTGATTATTCGTCAAAAAACTGGCGACCATATCATTAATGTAGTCTATCGGTACAGGGGGCGTGTACCTTTCTTTGTCGTCTACACCAATCACAATATTACTACCTTGAAGTAAATTAGTTGCAATGCTCACATCTTGCTCGGAAATGCAGAGGTTGCAATAAATTTCATCCGAAGGACTGCTGAAATTATCAGTCAAGCATTGCGTTTCGCTTACAAAAGGTGAGCCTGCTCCGTTATTCTTTTCTTTGATCACTATAGATGCCAGGATTTCCGTTTTCTCTTGATTCATTTTCATCGCAGGATTAAAGTAGTATTTGAACTCCTCCTGATTAAAAAATGCTTGAATCTCAGTGTAGTCTCCAAACATACACGTTGACTCGTCAAAAGGTGGCAATAATTGATACCCGTCAAGAATTGAGTGGGAGATCTTTTTTACCTGGATAGTTGGTGTTTTTAACAATGCGAATGTGCCCAACGGATTGTTATAAATTGGGTACTCTGGATCGAGTCCGGAACCTAACGTTGAGTTTGAAACGGATTCCTCGAGGCTCCCTGTCCATGCAGAACCCGGCAGACCCCAGTACACCAAATCACCCGGCATTTGGTTGAGGGTGGCAGTTCCACTCGCTGTAATTGACCCTACAACTGACGTGCGCGGCTTTTCTGCTTTTTGAGAGGGTAGGAAGTAGTCTACTGCAGCATTCTGAAAAGGTCCTATTGAATTAACAATTGCATTCCATTCAGATTGGGAAATAGTTTCTCCTGAATCAATGTTCCGCCATTCCATTTTCGTTTCATCCCATGCGACATTCGAACCAGCTCTTATTGCAGATTCAAAAAGTGCAAGATTGCTTTGCGCTTGCTGGCTTGCGCCAGGGCGCTCTTGGAAGATGTCAATTAAATCAATTATGGGACCTGTTTGAACAACTGTGCCACCAGAAGCAATTGCAACCGCCAGGGCACTGTTCGCTGCCATAATACGTTTGATTACTAGCGCTGAGTGATTTGGCGAAGCTGGTGCACCTTGCTGTAATACCTGAGCGTCCACAATTCCTTTTACTGTCACATTCCAATTACTCTCAACAGAAGCTTCAAGACGAATTGCCACGTCGCTATTACAAATACATGGATCATAGGCCACCGGCAGGTCAAACCAGAAAAAATAACTGGCATTGGAAATCCCAGGATAATCTGTGATAATTTCATAAACATTCTCCTCTGTTTGCTGATCCAATGGCTGGGCTGCATCGCCTTGGATGGAAAGCAAATTTGTTGCATCAAGAGGGTTATTCTCAGATTGATCTCCTAATCTGGTTTGCGGCAGGCTTACTTTGAATCTGATGATTTCCCAGCTAGTGCTTGCATTGGGCCACATACCCAAGAAGCGCAAAGTGCCTGTATATTTGTTGTAAAGCGTCATGTAAGGCATATTGGGTAGAGTTGTGCGTTGGGTACCGTCATTCAGCCTTCCAAAGTTCACTTTTAATAATTCCCAGCCATCCTCGGGGTAAAAATCACTATCACCTAAATTCACCAGTTGGCCCACCATTAAGTCGGTGACTGACCAGAATGGGCTGTTGATAGAAGGATAAGTACCTCCTGGAGTGATGAGCTCGAAGTTTGCATTGTATTGGCCATTGTGCGGAAACCAAAAGAACTGGTTGGCAAGCTCCGGCCTGTCGGGGTTGCTTGGGTTGCGAGGGTCCGTGTTCACTTCGGTCGGGCAATTTTGGGCTTGTAATGTCCCTGCTCCCAAGGAAACCGCAGCCACCATGAGGTAAAAAAAGATTGATTTCATGGTTTTTGTTTTATTCTATCCGTTCACCGGAAAATTTGACTGTTTGCAAATCGGAACCATTTTCAGGGTAACGCTCATAATATAAATCTACCCTGTCAGGGCCATCTGCCGAAGTGGTTATTTGTTGGTTCCATTTCTGAATGCCATCGGTTCCTATCCACCATTGCTGGGCATCTTCGTCCCAGCGTATTTGCTTGTAAGACCTTACACGGCTTTGCATACTACTTGCCCATATCGTAAAATAGGTCAAAGTATCTTCATATGGTAAGCCTATGTGTAAACTCCGAAACCAATAGTTATAATCGGGAATATCCTGATTTGTAGAGTCTTTCCAGAGTATTATATCCCTATCGAAGCTCTCACCTTCCACCCGGCCTCTAAATGTACCGCTGATAAGAGATTTTCTTGCGAATACCAATTGACGTGTATTTGAGAGCACTGTATCACTTTGAGCCACGCATGCTCCCGATGTATTGCGCACTGTGAGTGTGATGGGTAAGGGATTGTAGTAATTTGAATTCTGTGGGTTCAGATTTTGAACAGTGTCGTTCGTGTATTCTGAAAAATTGATCGCAAGTCGCCTTCCCGATCTAGGCTCACTTTCAAATCCGATTTGCCATGTGTAGCTCAAGGCGTTGTCCATGTCGGCGAGAAATTCAACAGCTGAACGAGCGATTGTATCACACCATTCCGCTTGCAATTCATCGGGGATGACAAATCCGGGGGAAGTCTGACGCATTTTAAACTCTGCTGTGGGATGTCGATCCCAACACGGATCATAATTCGGACACTCCGGATTCGTCGCATCACAACACGGTGCATCATCATCACTCCTACACCCCGCCATCACCGCTGCACCGAGCAGGGCGATCAAAAAATAGTTTTTCAAAGTCTTCATAACAAACAGGTTATTTTTCGCCTTTCAAGGTAGTGATTTCCTCGCGGAGGGCTTCCATTTCCTCATTCATGCGGAGGAGGTAGAGGGTGAGTTCTTCGACCTTGATGGTGAGGAGGCGCTCGGTTTCGCCGAGGGCCAGGCCGTTTTCCTTTACCTCTGCCGCACTCGGAAAGTCGGGCAGGTGCTTGTTTTGCTTCAGGTAAGTGTCCAGTTCTTGCAGCGGCATCAGGGGGTAGTCCGGCTCAAATACAAAGTCGGCCCAGTCGGCTTGAAGCTTAACAAAGATTTCTTCCGCCACGGCGGAGCCTTTTACGTACAGGCTGTGATTGCTGCCGAGAAAGTAGGACGACAAGAAATCTTTTCCGACGCCGACCTTTCCCTCTGATGAAAGCAGCATCACATCAAATCCGTTGCCGTGAAATCGCAAATTGCTGTTGTCGGATGTCTGCCATTTGATTTCAGGGCCCACCTCGTGTTTGAGCTGAAGGTAATCCGTGCCCCCTCCCCATTGTGCCGGTTTCTGAATGGTTAACCAATCCATCACGGCAGTACCTTCTACGTAAAGAGAGTGATCGCCTGCGAAATTGTTTGTGCCTACCCCCACCTGTCCGTCTTTGGCCAATGTCAGGCCGGTGACATTCGTCTGGTCATTTTTGATCCGGAAGTGGTTATCTCCCGTGGCGCGCCAATTCAATTCCGGCGCACTGCCCGAACCGCCTCCCGCAAAGAGCATCCGCATCCAGGTGGTGGTAGAGGAGTACACTCCCATGCTGTTGCGCACCGACAGTTTGTTCGGCGGTACAGAAGGGAATTCTCCTATTTGTGTATTGCCGTTGGCGTCTACGTGGAAGACTGTGCCAAAATTTGGGGGCACCCCCACCCCTTGAGTTCCCAATAGGCCGTGGATATCGAGCATTGTTTCGGGGTAATCCCAACCGCCACCTATATTGGCTTGAGCTTCGGGTTCTAAAAAGAGTGTAGGGCTTAAAAAACCCTTGACGTGCAGTTTGGCACCCGGGGTGTCCGTACCGACGCCGTTTCCGCTCCCTCCGACGGTTTGTCCGATAAGTCCTGTAGGGGTGAAAAGTTGAGCGCGGGCCGTTGCCGAGGTCAGTATCGCAGCTGTGAAAAGTCCGATGAGGTGAATTGCTTTCATGTGTAAAGGATGTTTGATTTACAATTGATTGGTGCTAACAAAATTTCTATTTTGTTTTCGGAGAGCAACATACGGACATCCTCCGTAAATCCAACCGACCACCTGCAGAGCCGAGGGTGCTAATATTGGATTCTCAAAAGTCAAATGAAGCGGTGCAGTTATTCGCGCTGGGTTTGTTTCACTTTTTTTGAAAACCTGCGGCTTTAAAAGGCTAATGCTCTCTCTCTCTCTCTCTCTCTCTCTCTCTCTCTCTCTGTTAATTACGCAATCGGGTTGGAGGGCTAATCTCATTAATCAACGAATTAATTTAACGTTTATTAACTATTTGATGTGTTGCGAAGTATTGATTCGCTGACAAAAACAGTAATCTGTTCCAAGTAAAAAATATTTTGCAGCGATGCCTGTCCAGGCGCCATTTATATCTCGGGTCGCGAATCCTGTTTTGGCATGGACAGGCATGACGAGGGCCACCGGGTGAGCGGATTCCGATGATGGATCACGGGGCGGTGCGCCCGAAGGCGTGTCGGGCCATTGCGGATGTCACGGTCGGGCGGAGTGCGACGTATATACCGGAGACCCGGGGCTGTATTTCGGCTGCGCTCAATGTCCGACCCCGGGCTGAGATATGTCGCGCCTTCAGCGCTTGGGTGGGTGTGGAAAAAGGCGCTGCGCAGATGCTATTGTACTCTTCTTCACCGAAGCCGACAGAGGCAAGCGCAAAGTACGCGCCAAGCTTAGGCTTCACAAGGACTGATGTTTTTAATGAATATGATCTTCAGCCGATCAATCATCTCCTTCCCGCAAATGAAAACCTTCACCACCCGCGAGCCCGCAATTTCTGTAAAAGAGAAAAATACAACGCGCAAAGAAATTTTTTTCTCACCTTGTAACTTCCCGCGATGGCTGTCCGTCCCACCAATGTAACCGATCGACCGGAGAATGACCGTTGAAGAATACAACCGATGTGTAGATGCCCACGCCGATGGACTCTATCGCTTTATGCTCAAGCATGTGCGAGATGTGGAGCAGGCGCGCGACCTCGTTCAGGAGGCTTTCGCCAAAATGTGGGTGAAAATTTCCGACGTCGACGGTGCCAAGGCCAAGAGCTACCTCTTCTCGACGGGGTACCACACCATGATCGACCAGATCAGGCGGGCGAAAAAGCAAGGCAACTTCGATGAGGTGGATCAAAAAAGCCTCTCGCACAGCGATCAGTATTCCGACCTGAATGAGTTGCTCCACCAAGCCCTTGAAACCCTGCCCGAAGTGCAGAAGTCGGTGGTGCTGCTCCGCGATTACGAAGGCTATTCGTATGCTGAGATCGGTGAAATCTGCAACCTGAGCGAAGCGCAGGTGAAGGTGTACATTTTCAGGGCACGAAAGGCGCTGAAAGATTACATCGGCAGCGTAGAAAACATTGTATAATGAACGAAATCAACATAGAAAATTACGAAGCCTGGCTCCTCGACAGCCTCGAAGGGCGCCTTTCGGCAGATGAGCAAAAAGCCCTCGAAGCTTTCCTCATGGCCCACCCCGAGCTCGATGGAGCTTTGGATGGCTTCGAAGATGTTGGTCTCACACCTCCCGATGAAGGGCTGACGGATCGCGACAATCTTAAGAAATCTGACAAGGATGCCCGCGACCTGCTTTGCTTCAAAGCCGCCGAAGGTGAACTCACCCCGGCGGAAGCGGAGGAGTTTGAGCGCCTTTCGGCAAAACCCGAATTCCGCGACGAATACAACCAATGGAAGCGAGCCAAACTCGCCCCGGAAGAGACGGCCTTCGAGAAAGACGACCTCTACTGCCTCGGGCTCGACCGCCCGGTGAGCGATTTTAATTTTGAGTATTACACCATCGCATTTGCCGAAGGTCAGCTCGACGAAGCCGGTGAAAAGGCCCTGATGGAGTACATTGGCGATGACCCCGAACGGCGCCGGGCATTGGCCATTGCCGAAGGGCTTAAACTGCAGCCGGCCGCGGGCATCTTTTTTCCCGGAAAGGAAAACCTGCACCGCAAAGAACGGCGCGGCGGATTGCTGCTCGTACTTCGCGCAGCTGCGGCATTGCTGTTGCTCGCCGCCGCTACCTTTGTGTACAATACGCTGCTCTCGCCCACGGGTGTCAATGATCTCGGCATCGCCGAGACGAAAAAAACGACTGAAACCACCGCGCCCGATGAGAAGGATGCTGAAGCCGCCGTGCTTTCAGACACCACTTCCGTAAAAGCCAAACCCGCCGACGAAAAATCAACCCCCGAAAAAGGCGACGGTGATGACAACGCTGAACCCGCAGAGCCCGAATCCATACCTGAATACATGGTGCGCGAACCCGACGAGCCTTTGATGGCCGATGGTACAGCGCCTGCACAAGAATCTACTGAAAAGGCTCTTAAAGAAGCGGACGTTCCCGAAGCGGATACCCCGAAGGACCCGCAAGACGAAGGGCCCGCCGATACCCCTGAGCGGATGCCATCCATTGAGTCCGAAACGGAACTCGCCGAGTTGGCTGCCGAGCCCGAACTGATGACGCCCGAAATAGCCGACCCGGATCTCTACATCAGGAGTGAAAGTTCCGGGAAGGTGCCCGCATCCGAAAATTACCTCACCCTCTCGGAGCTGGCCAAAAACACCGTGGCCGGAAGGTTCGATCTCGACGATTCGGAGCGCGACCGCATGGCCCTGGCCGTGGCCAAACGCATCGCCGACCGCGCCGGCGAAATGCTGGATGCCGAAGTGAAAAAGGAAGTTCCCGACGACGGTGAAAGCCTTACCTACACTGTCCGCATCGGCAATTTTAAGGTGTCGCACAGCCGGCAAAAATAGGCCTGTAACTTTTCGAAACTCCAGTCCGTCACACCTTCAGAACAACGATAAAACACAAACCATGAAAACGTCACTCACCGCCATCGCCCTGTTTTTTTCTTCGATTGCCCTTTTCGCACAACCCGGCGAAGAGGAAACGGTAATTACCGACCGTGCGCCCGTCAAAGTTCAGATTGATACCGTTGGAGAACGCGCAGGGCCGAGCGACACCACCCGGTTTTCGATTGGCAAACGCGACATCACACTCATCACCCGATCATCTGATGACGACATAAAGCGGGAAGTTGAAATCACCGACACAAAGGATCAGAAAAAATCACTGACCTGGTGGAATGGCATCGACATCGGGGTAAACGGCATCCTCAACAGTGACTATGGATTTGACCTCGGCGATGAATTCAGCTTCCTCGAGCCCAACTATGGCGCTTCGCGCTACATCGGGTTCAATTTTGCTGAGCTCAAAGGCAGACTGATTGGCGACTATTTAGGAATTACAACTGGGATGACCTTCCAGTTTTACAATTTTAAATATGACGGCACCGACAACCTCTTTATGGGGGACAGCATTTTCGCCGTGCCCTCCGGCGACAGGAATGTGTCGAAAAACAAGCTTCGAGTGACCTATTTTGGTGTGCCTGTGATGCTCGAATTCAACACTTCTAAC
>JAIVHQ010000180.1 GCA_020200995.1 Flavobacteriales bacterium | reverse complement strand
GTGTTGATATTGGCCGCGCGCATGTCCAAAATCACCTCTTCATCCACTGAAAAGAAGTTGCGCAATTTGATCTCAAGAATCATTTTATCATCCGAATTTGTAACACTGTTACAAATATACAGCATAAAATGACGCAAAAAGGAATATAGCTATGCAAATGTGGGTATTCACCTTAGCCTACGTCGCCGATTTCATTTTGACGCAAGTCGAAGACGAACAGTTTAACACCCACATGCCGTTTGTGAGTGATTGATCGGGCCCGCTAATCCGTGCACTAAAACCAATCAGGATTTTTTCTTGTGGCCACGCAAAAAACGAGGGCATCGATTCGACGCATCTCACTTTTCACTTTTCACTTTTTTCACTTGCCTACAGCCGGTGCCGAGCAAACCACCCGGCCCTGCTCAAGCCCACAAAAAAACAAGGTCTGCCCCCACCCTACATTTCACCCTTTCGGGTGATGCACCTCCCCGGTTCGAAGCGTATTTTGGCGTCACCAAAGCCAAAGACCTCCCCGCGGGGCAGTGCGCCACGGCTTTGTGCGCAATAATATGCCCGAACGCCCGAAAAAAGATGAGAACCTCCACCGCTTTTCGCTCAAGCTCCCGACCGTGATGCGCGCGCCGAACCTCCACGTCTGCGGGAAGACTGCCCTGCTGCACCTCGGCTCCATCCTGAGCATCGTGTTGCTGACCTGCACACGGCCCGCCGCGGCGTCCCCGGCGGAGCAGCCGTCTGCCGTTGAGATCGATCCGCAAGGCAAGGCCGAGATCGACTCCCTGCTCGACGCCTCGTGGGCATTGGCGCGGGTAAAACCCAATGAGAGCCTCGCCATGCTCGGGCGTATTGAGGACATTCAGGCCGCGATCGACACAGCCTACAAAGCCGACGTGGTGGACTACTATTACGGCGTGTTTTACAAAAACCTGAGCCGCTACAGGGAGAGCGAAGCCAGCTTCAACAGGTATGAAGCTTACCATAAGAACAAGGAACACCTGTCGAGGGTCGCCGCGGTGAATATGGTCAAGGCCAACCTCTACTCAGACATGGGCGATGTGGCGCGGAGCATGGAGTCCGTGGCCTATGCCCTGCAACTCTATGAATCGCTTGAGGACACCCTCGGCATCATCGTCACGGGCAGCAAGCTCGGCTTTTTATTGGCGGAAGCCGGACGAACGGAGGAAGCCAAAAACTACCACCGGCGCTCTCAGCGTCTGGCGCAGCGGATAGATAATTTTGCCGAAGAGGGCATTGCCTACACCAACCTCGCCCTGGTGTACGAGAAAGAAGGGGTAAACGACTCCGCCCTGACCTACCACACGCTGGCCTACCTCATCGCCGAACGCCACGACGACGCCTACAGCAAGTCGCTCAACCGGCACAACATGGCCAATATCCTCACCATGATGAACCGGCCCCGCGAGGCCCTGCCCTACGCCGAGGCCTGCATGGCCGTCTCTGAAAGTTTGGACCTGCCCACCCACCGCGTGGCCGCCATGAGTCTTTTGGCCAATGTGTGGCTCGAACTCGGCGAAACCGAAAAAGCCGTCGTCCTTCTCGATTCCGCAGTGCACGGGCCTTACGAAGATTTGGGCCTCCGCGACCGCATCGAGCTTTACGCCGTCCGTGCCAAGGCTTACCGCCAACAAGAGGATTACAAGGCCGCCTATGAAAACTTCACCACCTACAAATCGCTCAGCGACAGCTTACTCAACCTCGAAAGCAGGAGCCGGCTCAACGAGCTCGAGATCGCTTATGAAAACGACAAGCAAAAGCAGCTGATCAGCTTTCTCGATTTGGAAAACCAAGCATCGAAGGCGCTGATTTCCCAAAAAGACCGCACCATTCTGGTGGGCGGCATCGGGCTGGTGCTCCTGCTCGCATTCTCAGCGGGACTATACCTGCTGCAGCGCAAATACCTGCGGCAGAAGGCCGTATTGGCCAAGGCCCTCGACGACAAAGACCTCCTGCTCCGCGAAATCCACCACCGGGTGAAAAACAACCTGCAGGTGGTGTCGAGCCTCCTTTCGCTTCAGGGGCGCAGCCTCGACGATGCCACAGCGCGGGAAGCCGTGATAGCCGGCAAGAGCCGCGTACGCTCCATGGCACTGATTCATCAGGACCTCTACCT
>JAIVHQ010000402.1 GCA_020200995.1 Flavobacteriales bacterium | reverse complement strand
GCGCAGCGAAGTCGGGGACTGAAGAGTCTCCCTTTTTCTTGAAAACTACAGCCCGCAGGCTTGCCATTTTTTTTGCTCCGAATAAGGAGATTCATCAGTCGGCTTTGGGGCCTCCTTCTGAATGACATGGGGGAGGAGCTTTTTACTAATAGGAATCCCGAAGCAGAATCACTGCTTCATCGCCCGGTCCATGGCGCGCTTATCGTCCTTCGCTTTGAGGTCATCGCGCTTGTCGTGCATCTTCTTACCCCGCGCTACTGCGATGTCGATTTTGGCATAGCCGCTGCTAGCGATGAAAACCTTGAGCGGAACGATAGTCAGGCCCTTGTTTTTCATCATTTTCTGAATCTTTTCAATTTCTGACTTATTGAGAAGTAATTTTCTGTCGCGGATGTTGGGCGCGTTGTTGTAGCTCGCGGGGTTGTAGTTGCTGATATGCATTCCCTTTATCCACATCTCATTTCGCTTAAGGAAGCAATATCCCTCTACAATGCTGGCTTTACCCGCGCGAATCGATTTGATCTCGGGTCCGGTAAGCTGCATGCCCGCGGTGAACTTATCGAGGAGTTCGTACTCGAAGTTGGCTCTTTTATTGCGAATGTTGATTTGCTTCTTCATCGGTGCAAAAATAGGAGGATTCGGGAGAGGAGAGAAGTCTTGGTTTAAAACAACAAAAAAAGCCGCCGAAATCGGCGGCTTTTATCAACGCGTTCTTTATTGAGATCAGGCAGTTGCCTTCTCGTAATTTTTGGCTACTTCGTCCCAGTTTACCACATTCCAAAATGCGGAAATGTAGTCGGGGCGTCGGTTTTGGTAATTCAAGTAGTATGCGTGCTCCCAAACATCGAGTCCGAGGATGGGGGTACCGTTTACATCGGCCACCGGCATCAGTGGGTTGTCTTGATTGGGTGTGCTGCTCACGTGAAGCTTGCCGTCTTTTCCAACAAGGAGCCAAGCCCAGCCCGAACCAAATTGAGTTGCAGCTGCATTGGCAAAAGCTTCTTTGAATTTTTCGTATCCACCAAGATCGCTATTGATGGCTTCAGCCAATTTTCCGGAAGGATTGCCACCCTTTCCGGGGCCCATCACTTTCCAGAAAAGTGAGTGGTTGTAAAATCCGCCACCGTTGTTGCGGACACCTGCACTCGCAGAGCTGTCTACGGCGCCCATGATTTCTTCGATAGACTTGCCTTCGTGGGCAGTTCCTTCGATCGCATTGTTCAACTTCGTGGTGTAACCAGCGTGGTGCTTGCCGTGGTGAATTTCCATGGTTTTAGCATCAATATGCGGTTCGAGTGCGTCTTTAGCGTATGGTAAATCGGGTAGTTGGAATGACATATTATCGTGTTTTAAAGGTTTGTTTTTAGTAATGCTCAAATATACACATAGTTCTCCCTTCTCTGGTACTGTTATCATAGACTGTCTTTATCTCGGTATCAGTAAACGTTGTAACGCTGACCACACATGTCTCGCTGTACCCTTTTCAGGCCGAGCTTTAGCGGGTTTTCACATTGTGTAAAACCAGAATAGTTAAATGAAGTGAATTTGTACAACGGAGCATCTTCGAGACCGTCACACCGCTATCTGTTCGAAAATCGAATAGCTCGAAATTCAACTAATTTTAAAAATTAACCATCATGAAAACAACCTTACCAAACATCTTGATTTTTATTTTCACCGCTTTGGCTTACACCGCTTCAGCCCAGTGTATCATGCTAACATCGCCCGCTGAAGGGGAAACCCTGTGCAGCTATGAACAGGTGATATTCACGGCCACTCCGGGGTTCGACAACTATCGGTTTTACTACAATTTCAGCGATAGCAATGAAAGTGGCAATCTTTTTATTCAAGGGTCGGGCAACACCCTTATACTTCCCGCCGGCGAGTGGGCGGGAAGTTATTGGTATGTGGAAACGGGTGATCCCGATTGTAATGAGCCTTCCGAAACGCTGTGGTGGGATTCGTGGTTCTTCCAAAGCCCCGTCGTGATGCACGATGCCAATACCTCGCTTTGTCCGGGTGACAGCTCACAAATCGAAATGCCTTTCGGAGGCCCCGAATTATATCAGTGGAGCAAAAATTTCGAAAAAATTCCCGGAACCGACGGCCCGTCTTATTGGGTTACAGCGCCTGGCATGTACACAGTTTCGGTGG
>JAIVHQ010000401.1 GCA_020200995.1 Flavobacteriales bacterium | reverse complement strand
GCAGGTGCGTAATTTTGGATCATCAAAAAAAATATTTCCTATGAAATCTATTCTGTATATCGCAGCTTGCCTCCTGCCCGTTTCGGCGTGGGCACAAAGTACAGGTGAAGGCTCACACCACACCATCAATTCCGAAGTCTTTGGGAAAGAGCGGGAAATCAAGTTGTACATCAGTGATGCAATTGCTGAGAGCGATGATGCACACCCTGTGCTTTTTGTTTTTGACGCCCAGTTTGAGCCATATTGGGATTTGGTAGCCAATACGGTGAATTACCTCAGCGCTGTTGATCAGTTTCCCCATGTAATTATTGTTGGCATTTGCACCGAACACCGCCCGAAAGAGTTTACACCCGAGCCGATAGATGAACGCACAAAAAAGAGGTGGGACGATACTCCTCTGGGCGGAGCCTCCGTGCTTTCAGAGCACATCCGATCCGAGGTTATGCCTTTTCTGGAAGAGCGTTACAATGTATTCCCCCTGCGCATGGCCATCGGGCATTCGCTCGGCGGTACGTATGTGTCCAATTCCGTTTTTGACAAGGAAGGGCTCTTCCACGCCGTGATATCTGTGAGTCCGAACATGGCTTATGATTACGGTGCACTGCCTGCGAAATTGGCCGATATTTTGGAAGAGGGCAAGATGCGTCGCGCCTGGCATTTTGCCGGGGCAGGAACAGTGGGCGACATGGAAAATCTCTTTCGCAGAAATGCGCTGGTCGCAGACTCCATCTACCGCGCCAATCCACACCCCAATTTGATTTGGGATTTTAGGGTGTACGAAGGACTCAACCACATGAACTCTCCCATTCACGTGATTTCGGAAGGTCTGGCCGCCTTCAACGAATTTTGGAACATTTCAGAGGAAGAGGCCATGGCTTACCTCTCCGATACTTCGGCGACGTATGTCAGTCAACTGCAGGCGCATTACCAAAAACTAAACGAGTGGATCGGCACGGAGTACCCGCTGAGCGCCGACATGATCAACACATTGGGCTACACGGCTGCCTACAGCGATGATTGGAATTCGGCTTTGGGCGTGATCGAATGGGGCTTGAGCGCCCATCCCGACGATCCCAACCTCTCAGACAGCAAGGGAGAGTGCCTCGAAAACCTCGGTGACATGGAGGGAGCACTGGCGTCGTACACCCGCGCCCTTGAGGTGCTCGAGTCGGTGAAGGAGCGCTACAGCGCAGAAGACATCGAATACTACGAAGAGATTTTCAAACTGAACAAAGATCGGGCAACGGCTGCTTTGAAAGACGCGAAATAGGTAAACGCATCAGATACAACGGTACCGAAAGCGCGGCAATCACTGCCGCAATGGACACGGAAAAATGCGAGTCACAAGTTTTTTTTTAGCCGACCAATGATCTTAAAGCGGTTGGTGTATTACCGGCTACTTCGGATCGTCCAGTGCATCAAGGGCCTCAGTATAGTGGTTTTTCATGCCCTGCTTGAGCACGTAAAACCGCACAATCCCCGTCACGATTAGCACCACGGCGAGGCCGATGGCCACGTAACCCATCCACCGGATGTTTTCAAAATCGCGAAGCTGCAAAAACGCGATGCCCCCGAGCAGCATGTAGAGCGATGTTCGCAAATAAGCCAGAAAGGTACGTTCATTGGACATCCGTGTCCGCTCCAGCGCCAGAAAATCACGCAGAATGATTTTCTCCTTGTTTTGAAAGTCGTACTTCGGTTTGAGTACGCTCACAGGGTTGATCTTTTTCAAAGTTTCTTTTTTTAAATAAAGCGAAATTTCTGCTTTTCAACAAATTTTGTGCGCGGATGGTTTTTTGGTTTACCGCTTTAATATTGATAGCATTTCATGAAAGGCAGACTTCAGCGATTTAAATGATTACCTGTGCCTGCAGCAGTATTAACCGATAATTTGTCTCTAGAAGTTTAATTGCTCAAAGATTAGTTAATTAAAAATCCCACCCCAACAAATCCAGCGGGTCGGGGCAATTGGCGAGGTAGCCCTCTTTTTCCGATTCGAAGCACACGCCGGGGTAATCACCTTTATTGCCTTCCATTTTTCGGATCAATTGAAAGTGAAGGTGGGGCGGCCAGTCCCTGTTTTCGTGCGGTGCGCCGAGGGTGGCAAATACGTGGCCCCGGCGGATGAGTTGACCCTTCTCCAGTCCCTTGAGC
>JAIVHQ010000179.1 GCA_020200995.1 Flavobacteriales bacterium | reverse complement strand
AAAATCGCCGGTGCCGGTGGCTACGTCCAACACCTGCTTCGGTGCAACGGCCTTCATGAGCCGCACCGACTTCTTGCGCCAGAGCTTGTCGATCCCGAGCGAGAAAAAATGGTTCAAAAAGTCATAGCTGTGGGAGATGTTGTCAAACATCTGCGCCACCTGTACTTTTTTGGGGTCGGAGGTTTTGTAAGGCGTTACGGTATCGTGCTTCATGGAATGCTGACTTTTCAAGGTCGAGTAGATTTAACAAGGTGAGCGGCGGATGGTTTCAAAATTGATCCGCCTCCGCATTTCAATAGTGCAAAAGTAGGCAATTCGACAACCGAAAAAACAGTGCTGCTATAGCTGAGCCGGCAAACCGCTACGCTGTCTGCAAACGCCTGAATATCCAAAAATGAATTTTACGCACTTTATGTCACCCACGATATGGATACTTGGACAAACATCTCAGAGATCGCAATCGAATAATCAAGGCCTATTCAAATCAACGATTGCGATTTAATGCGCTCTCGACACATCGCGCGAAAATGCGCAACACTTCCTGCCTAATAGCAAGCCAGGTAACTAACGAAATCCTTAAAACGAATTATCCATGGCTAAAAATAATCGTCACATCGAGTGCCGTGACGCAGGAGCGGTGTATCGAGATGCTATTATTCAAACATTCTGTTTCCGTAAACTCTCAACTCATTTTTCATCCCAAGAGCAACTTGTGTACATTGTGAAACGTCCCGGAAAGACGTGAAAACACTACTGATAAATGCTCCGTTTTAAATGAATTAAATTTTGCTCAATTGCCATGCAAAATAATGATTCGGAGTAAGAACATCCGAGTATAAAAGATCCATTATGTCGGGTGATTTTACAGGCTGCGCCAACCTTCCATGGCTACAAGAACTTCAATGCCAGGAAAAATGAACTTCGCGTACTTTATGCCATCCAAGTAGTGGATACCTTAATGAGCATCTCATGGAGCGCAGCGGAATAATTGAGACCCTTTGAAATCAAAAATTGCGATTTAAGGCGCTCTCGATACATTTTTCAGTCCAGACCATTTTTCTGAAATGAGACATTTCAAACGGACTGAAAAACACTCGAGCTGACGATCTTTGTGAGTTGTAACTGTTCATTTCAAACAATGTGAGCGGGAGAAGCCTGCTCATTTCTCTATGTGACGTTTAAGGTGTGCTGCAATTTCGAAAATAAAACAATCTCGTCTACAGACCCCTGTCAAGAATTCAACAGCATAGTCTATATGTCCCATATTGGGCTTAAGTCCTTATTTAATTCAAAAACGGAAACACGGCACACACCTCTGAAAACCAATGTTATTTTATTTGTTTCAACAAATGGAACGTTGATGAATCTTATTTAACTTGAACATAATATTTTAATTCAATTAACTAAATATCAGCACGTTTTTATTTAACTCGAAAATGGAAATGCCATTTTCACTCTGGAATGCTGTAAATTGTCAGTTTAAGGTTCCCACGGCTTAATTGGAAGAGGGTTCATGTCATCTACTCCCCACCGAACCATACTCACGCCACCGTCTTTACAGCTTCGGCCAGCAAAAGCTCCTTGTCGATCGGCACCACCCCCACTTTCTCGCACACCAGCCCGCCGGCGAGGTTGCTCAGCGACGCCATAAATTCGGGCGGAGTATTGAGCGCGAGGCAAAGGGCCGCAATGCTGATCACCGTATCGCCTGCCCCCGACACATCGGCAATCTTGCGGATGTGGGCGGGAAGGTGGTGAAGGCTCCCGTCGGCTTTAATAAAGACGCCCTGCTCGCTGAGGGTGATCAGGGAAATATCGTTTTTCAAGAGGGCTTCCATCTCGGCCACCGCAGCTTCGAGGCCTCCCCGATCGCCTTTTACGATGTCGAGTTTGAGGCCCTCCGTCAGCTCTTTGAAGTTGGGCTTGAAGAGGGTCACACCGCGATAGGTGAAAAAGTTCTCTTTCTTGGGATCCACTGCCGTGGGAATCCCGCGCTTGGAGGCGGCGGCCACTGCGGCTTCGATCAAATTTGCCGTGAGCAATCCCTTGTTGTAATCCTCAAAGATCACCACATCGGGCTTGTGGCTGTCCATCAACGATTCTACCCGCGCCAGCACCGCGGCTTCTTCTTTTGCGGAAAGTGGCGCATTCGACTC
>JAIVHQ010000400.1:1436-3594 GCA_020200995.1 Flavobacteriales bacterium | reverse complement strand
AGTAAGGGCAAAACTTGCAGCCAGTATTGCCCCAAGGGGAAGGGTTTTTAGAATTGATTGAAACATGGTAAAGTAAATTTGTTGTTTGACCCGCAATATAAGCCATTTGTTTGTAGATGAAAGTGTTTTTGACATCTCGAATTAATTCCAAAAGTCGGTTATTCTAATTCGTTTTTGCTTGTCAATGTGAGCCTAAAAATTGCCCTCGTTTAGTGCTTATGCCAGTCAGTTATGCTGGGGAGATCATTTCGACAATATTGACAATTACACCTTATGAAAAAGGTATTTTTGCAACCATTCTGAAGTTTTTTTTGCAAAATGCGTGAAGCTCAAATTCTGAATTTTGAGCTGTTTCAGAGGTAGATTGGTCTCTGTATATTTTCAGGAAAACAGGTTGCCCCGACTTCAAGCGCAACATCACATTGCCTACCTTTGCGGCAAATATCTTCCCCAAACCCAAGGGTATGACACGAAACAAAAATATTTTTATCGCCACCGCCGAGCCGTACAGTGGAAAATCTGTAGTAGCCCTCGGCCTTCTTGATGTGCTGCTCGCCAATGCCGGACGGGTGGGCTATTTCAAGCCCGTGATCAACCACGCGCCCGAGGAGCGCCGCGATGCCCACATCGACACGGCCATTCACCATTTTAACCTGGATGTGGCCTATGAAGATGCCTACGCTTTCACCCGAGAAGAGGCCAACCGCATGGCCGAGGAGGGGCGGCAGGACGACATCATCGATACAGTGATCGCAAAGTATAAGGCCCGAGAAGATGCTTACGATTTCACTGTCATTGAAGGAAGCGATTTTTTGGGAGAGGGCACGGCATTTGAATTCGACGCCAATGTGACCATTGCCAAAAACCTCGCTGCGCCGGCCATCATTGTGGTTTCGGGCGAGGGCAAATCGCCGGCTCAAATGGCGGGTGCAGCGGTGGTGACCTTCAAAAACTTCAAGCAGCGCAAAGTAAAAGTACTCGCCGTGGTGGTAAACAAGTTGGAGATGGACCACCTTCCCGAAACAGAAAAATTGCTTCGAAAGCAGATTGGTAGGGAGGTCGTCATCGCGGTGATTCCATCTTTGCAGGAGCTTAAAAACCCGACCCTGGCTGATGTGCGCTGGCATCTCGGTGCTGAAGTGATGTTTGGTGAGCAGCACCTCGGCAACCGCGCCGACAGATTTGTGTTTGGTGCCATGCAGCTGGGCAATTTTCTCAATTACCTCAAGCCCGATATGCTGGTGATTACGCCCGGAGATCGCAGCGACATCATCCTCGGGGTGCTGCAAGCCGACCGCTCTGATCGCTACCCGAAGGTGGCGGGCATCCTGCTCACGGGCGGATTGCGCCCGCCCGAATCGGTGATAAAGCTCATCGAGGGCCTCGACGAGTCAGTGCCGCTTTTGTCGGTAAAAACAGCATCTTTCGAGGCCGCGAATGCCGTGGCTGACATCCGTCCCAAAATCTCTGCAGATAATACAGACAAGATTCACAGTGCAGTGGCCGCTTTCCGCAAATATGTGGACGTGGCGGCACTCGAGCGCCAAATTATCGACTTCGAGCCGGTGGGGATGACGCCCCGCATGTTTCAATACAAGCTCACGGCTTGGGCCAAAAGGGAGAAGAAGCACATTGTGCTCCCCGAGGGCAGTGACGATCGCGTGCTTATCGCCGCCGATAGGCTGGTGAAGCAGGGCATCATCGACGTCACCCTGCTGGGCCGCCCCGCCGAGGTTTCGGCTTCAGTATCGCGGCTCGGGCTTTCGCTTTGTGACGACAATTGCCGAATCATCTACCCGCCCGATGCACCTCATTACAAAGAATATGTCCAAACATTCTTCGAGCTGCGAAAGGGAAAAAACACACCGCTCGAAGTGGCCCGCGACCTGATGACCGATGTGGCCTACTTCGGCACCATGATGGTGTACAAAGGCCACGCCGACGGAATGGTATCGGGAGCGGTGCATACCACGGCCCACACCATCAGGCCGGCGCTTCAGTTTATAAAAACCAAGCCGGAGACTTCGCTGGTTTCCTCTGTATTCTTCATGTGCCTGCCCGACCGTGTGACCGTGTTTGGCGACTGCGCCATCAACATTGACCCCACCGCCGAAGAGCTTGCCGAGATTGCCATCTCCAGCGCCGACAGCGCCGCGCG
>JAIVHQ010000400.1:0-1321 GCA_020200995.1 Flavobacteriales bacterium | reverse complement strand
TGAAAATCCTCGTCATTAATTCAGGCAGCAGCTCCATCAAGTACCGATACTTCGAGCTGCCCTCGGAAGCGCCGATATGTACCGGACTTTTGGAGCGCATTGGGTCGGAGAACGCGGTGCTCACCCACACGGTTTTTACCGAAGGTGCCGGAGAGAAATTTCGCGAAGAGCTGCCCGTGCCCGACCACGAGGCGGGACTGCTCAGGGTGGTGGAGCGGCTCACCGATGCTGAAAAAGGGGTGATCAAATCGGCAGCTGAGGTGGAAGTCGTGGGACACCGGGTGGTGCACGGCGGTGAGGCTTTTTCGGAGACCGTTGAAGTCACGGCTGCGGTGAAAGCCGAAATCAAAAAACTCTTTGCACTGGCGCCCCTGCACAATGCACCGAATTACCTCGGCATCGAAGTTGCCGAAAAGTTGTTTCCAGCTGCGCGGCAGGTGGCGGTATTCGATACGGCGTTTCACCGAACCATGCCACCAGAGGCTTATCGGGCTGCTGTGCCGAAAGCGCTCTACACCGACCTCGGCATTCGCGCCTATGGTTTTCACGGCACGAGCCACCGCTATGTGTCGCGAAAAGCGGCAGTGCTGCTCGACAATCCCGATGCCAAACTCATCACCATCCACCTCGGCAACGGCTGCAGCATGGCGGCCGTGCGCGGAGGCAAGTCGGTCGACAACAGTATGGGCCTCGGCCCAATGGGCGGACTCGTGATGGGCACCCGCTCTGGGGATCTCGACCCTTCCGTTATCTTTCACCTCCTCGGGCAGCGCGATTTTTCCATCGAAAAGGTGCACGAAATGCTCAACAAGCAGAGCGGTCTCCTCGGTCTTTGCGGACACAGCGATATGCGCGACCTCAAGGCCGCCGCAGCCGCCGGCGATGCAGATGCCGTCCTGGCGCGAAAAATTTACGTGTACCGCATCCGCAAATACATCGGGAGCTACGCGGCCGTACTCAACGGCGCCGATGCCCTCATCTTCACCGCGGGCGTCGGCGAAAATGATGCCGAGCTCCGCGAAGAAGTTTGCGCCGATATGGATTTCCTCGGAATTCACATCGACGTCAATGCGAACCGCGCACCCGTGAGCGGGCCGCGTCCCGTGCATTCAGTCGAATCCAAAACCGCTGTTTGGGTCATTCCCACGAACGAGGAGTTGGAAATTGCACTGCAGTGCAGGGCGCTTTTTGAAGGAGAGGAGTGAGGGAATTGTGGTATTTTGGAGGGAACGTATTTCGTTTACAGATCTGCTTGCATTGAGTTTGAATGCCATTTTGGTGAACATTGAAAGTCATCATGAACAACTTGTTCCCGATGGAG
>JAIVHQ010000178.1 GCA_020200995.1 Flavobacteriales bacterium | reverse complement strand
TATTTGCATAGCTCACTGCTTCGTCAGTATATCTCATTGGGCCTATTGAGAAAGAGGGGAATCGCCAAAGAAGAAATCAAAGGGTTTAAAAATTCAATCGATGAGCTGAAAGAATCTTTCGAAGATTTGGAATCTGTCTTTTTCTTTCTCCCTGAAATGCCTGAATTTGTTGAAACCACCAAGAGGCTATCCCTTGTGTAAAGATGAACCTTTACTGCTTAGAAGATTTTAAGGTATAGTTTGATAAACTCAAGGCCAAGAAATCGTATAAAATGCTTGAGCAAGAAACCATCAAGTACTTTTTTGGAAAGACGATTCACGAACTTCATTCCGGCACAAGGTTGAATAACAGCACAGAGATGCCATACATCAAAAAGCGATTGGCAGGAAGCGGTGGATTCAGGTTTTATTTTCTGCTTATCATCAAAAACGATTCCGTGTACCTCATGTTCGTTCATCCCAAAACAGGTCCTCACGGCGCTGACAACATCACGGATGAATCAAAAGCCTACTTGTATAAGAAGGTGTTGCATTGCATTGAGAATAATGTTTTTTATTCTTTGACACTCGATGAATCCAAGAAGCACATTCACTTTGATAAAGCATATTAATTCAATCGCTTACGGAGTCAGCATTCAGGGGCTTTCCTGAAAAAAAATGAGCCGCTCTACCAATGTAATGTAAAGTCGATTCTGCAATTTTTCGTGATTTTGCAGAACAGAAAAGTGTTGAGCTGATCGGAACCAAGCAGAACTGTGCGACCTTGCTTTTTTCCGGAAGGCTTCACTATATTGCGCCTCAAATTCTTCGCAAGGCTCCCTCAGCATGGTTATAAAACGACTCATCGTAAAATACCTGGCTATCATTATCGGACTGGTTTTGATGAGGATACTTCTATCGGAGTGGATGCCCGAATTGTTCACGGAAACCATTGAAGGAGAGGGGTATATTACCCGAAAAAACACCTTCTTTAATGTATACCAACAAAATTTTTCCAATATAATCATCGGGATAGTGATGACTTTTGACTTGAAAGGATCGGGGCGAAACCGTGTGCTCATCCCGTTGCTTACAGTCATTTCTCTGACGGCCGGGCTCTTCTTTTTTGCAATCCTGATGCTCGACAAAATTATTCACGGCCATGAACGAAATTAATTTTCAAAAAACGGTTCAGAAATATGCCATCCTGCTCGCCATCGGCTACGGATTCCATTTGGTGTGGGGCTATTATTTTCACGGGCAAATGCGCCACATGCTGATTGAAGAGCCCAACAATTTGATCGATTATTTGCACAGGGTGCCCGAAGTTCTGAATGCCCTAATCAATATTGTTGCGGCCATTTTTGTATACAAGGACTTTAAGATGAGTAATGTTAAAAGTCCATTGATCGTTTTGATAACCCTGTTTTTCGGCTTTATCGGAATTGGTTTGTTCTTTATTCTCGTCCTGTATGAATTGCACGTGAGAAGGGCAGGAGTGGAGTAGTCCACGCTTACACGGGCCTTTACCATGCCGCTCCTTTAAAAATTATTGAGAACCGTACCTCCTCCCTTTCAACTTATGGGTTAAAATCATAACTTCGTCGCTGTGAATTTCTTTCAGCGTACAGCGATTTTTACTTCTCTCCTTCTCCTGATGGGGCACATGCTTACGCCCCATGTCCACGCAGAAGCGGAAAATATCGATCCTTGCATTCACAGTGAAGAGGAAGCGCGCACCCTGATCGACATGATCGCCTGCTTCTTTCACCCGGACCTCGGTTCAGATCATTTGGAAGAATTCACCGGCAGCGAAGACGCTCAACCCTCGTGCATTATTTTCCCCCGAAAACACCTGTCTTTTTACGTTTCGGGACCAACTTCTTTCGGCGAATATCAGCCTGTTTTTACGGGTGGCCAATTCGCCATACCGCCTCCCCAGCGCGGCCCCCCGGCAGTGGCTTAAGCAGTTTTTCTGTTCTTAACGCCACATAAAAAATCTCATGTTTGAAAAAATTATAAGCCTGGCGGTCGGCAATAAGCTGATCGTGATAGTGGGGGTGGTTGCATTGATCGCTGCGGGGGTTTATTCCCTTTTGGAAATATCGATCGATGCCGTGCCCGACATCACCAACAACCAGGTGCAAATTGTCACCACCTCTCCGAGCCTCGCGGCCGAGGAT
>JAIVHQ010000399.1 GCA_020200995.1 Flavobacteriales bacterium | reverse complement strand
GCCTGAGCGGGATCAACATCACGGAATTTTTTCGTGTGTTCGAAAATTTCGGGCAGAACATTATCGGTCACCATCAGATCAGCGGTACGGCTGATGCGGGCATCCGATTCAGCGCACTGCTGCGCGACGACCTGAGCTTTGACCTCAACACGGTGAAATCGCAGATCGAACTGGAGGTCGTGAAAGGCCGGCTCAAAGACGTCGAAGCCCTCGCCGATGTGGCTGCCTACCTGCGCGGCAATGTGGTGTGGAGTTCGCTGGTGCGGGTGGATGCCTTTGAGAAGAAACTTGCTTCGGTAGATTTTGACACCCTGCGCAACACCATCGAGATCAAAGACCGCACGGTGTACATCCCCGCCATGCGCATCGGCTCTTCGGCGCTGACGCTGCACCTCTCGGGGCAACACGATTTTGACCACAATATCGACTACCACCTGAACTTCAGGCTCAACGAACTCTTCCGCCCCGGGAAGCCGAGCAGCGACGAATTTGGCTACATCACCGACGATGGCTCGGGGCTGCGCCTGTTTCTCCGAATGGCGGGCACCGCCGACGACCCGGAATTCAGCATGGACCGGCAGGGTGCGCGGCAAAAGCGGAAGGAAGAGTTTCAGCGCGAAAAATCGACTTTCAAAGGAATGCTGAAGGAGGAGTTTGGCCTATTCAAATCTGACACGACCCTGAAATCGCCGCCGACGGATAAAAACAAAAATGCCCCCGTCTTTGACGTGAAGTGGAATGAATTTGACAATTCTGACAGCACCAAGGCCAAGGATTCAAAGCCGAAGAAGAAGCGCGGCTTGTTTGCTCCGAAGGAGGATGATGGATATGACGGACTGGATGGGGATGATGATTTGTGATGGAAGTCCGAGATTCTCTCGAACTCAAGTGTGAATTGACGCTGCTCTATCGATATATTTCCGGCTTGCAGGGTTTCGCTGGATTTTCCCGCCCCGCAATGAAGCGGGGGAATCCTGTGCACCTCCCTGGCCTCGACCACGCTCGACACCTGCATTCGTAATTGAAAATCAGTGCGTGTCGCTCCGCGACGTTTTCTTTTGCTACTTTGTCTTGCCACAAAGTAGCGCAAAAGTCAAGTGAAAGCTGAAGGTGATTTCTGCGCAAACCATTTGCCCTGAAGACAAAAATTAAAAAGCGCAGAACCGGCCATGCTTTTTTTGACGCGATCTAAGTGCATGGTTCAGCCAAGCAATTGATTTCAGAAAGATAAACTCAATCATTTCGTCAAAAAAACAGCCCTATCACTGAAGCTTCCACGAGCTAATAGTGGCAATCATGTCGCCTTTTGCGGATGTGGGTTGGTTGTTTATGTAGACAGGTTTTGAAAATGTTTTGGACTTTGTGCCCATAGCGCGAGCCTAAAGCGTGGAGGTTGAGAAATTTTATCCTGAATTTTATTTGTAAAAATAACCACTGTGGCGGGCTGAGTGCCTGGCAAGCCCTTGAATCAAGTCTTAAGATCAAGCCAGAGACATGATAGCAGGCTTAATGGCCACCCAAAATTGACTTCCGCAGTCTCTCCAGCCGCTCCTCAGCATCTGCCTTTAGGTCACATTCCCAAACAGTAAGCACTTTCCACCCAGCGGCTTCCAGGGTTTCCATGTTCTTCCGGTCGTTGGCCTTTGTTTTTTCAATTTTCTGCCGCCACCACTCCTTTCTCGTTTCCGGTAATTTGGAATACCTGCAGCCCTCGTGGCCATGCCAGAAGCAGCCGTGCACGTTGATGACGGCTTTGTACTTAGGCAGCACGAGGTCGGGCTTTCCGGGCAGGGAGGTGTCGTACAGCTTGTAGCGAAACCCTCGGCCGTGCAGGAATTTCCGCACCAGCATTTCCGGCTTGGTGTCCTTGCCGCGGATGCGGCTCATGTTGTAACTTCTCGTTTTCGGGTCGTGTACGTCGGCCACTTTTTAGTTGGGTTGGAATGGAGGTACAAGGTACGGCGGGATGCGGGGAGGGGCAAATGCGAATGAGTTGGGCGGGAGAATGATTTCACAACAAAGGTGCCCGTCCCCATTCAGAAAAACGTCTGATTGAAAAATTTTGGCGAATGCCGGTCGTATTTCAAAACCGTACGACTCACTCCCCTCACCTTTGTTTCTTTTGTGCCTTCCCGGCCACTATTTTTTTGACAACTTCACGGGCGGTCGCCTG
>JAIVHQ010000398.1 GCA_020200995.1 Flavobacteriales bacterium | reverse complement strand
GCGGCGGGCCGCTCTCTGATCAGTCGGGTGCGGGCGGCGTATTTTTGGAGGTAGGGATTCAATCGGTCGCAGATCAGGGGAAAAGTCGCACGATTTCCCAGTCGGAAACGAGGTCTTTCCTTCGGTAGCAAATGCGGTCGTGGAGGCGGCTCGGACGGCCCTGCCAAAATTCCACTTCGAGGGGCCGAATGAGGTAGCCGCCCCAATGCGGTGGCCGGGGCACTTCCACATCCTTAAAGCGCTCGGCGGCCTCCTCGACACGGTCGGTAAGTGCCTGCCGGCTATCGGCAGTGCTGCTTTGATCGCTGGCCCAGGCGCCAAGTTTGCTCTCGCGCGGACGCGAGGCGAAGTACGCGTCAGACTCTGCGGCGTCCACTTTTTCGGCTGTGCCGAGCACCCGCACCTGCCTGTTGAGTTCGAGCCAGAGGTAGTTGGCCGAGCACTGCGGATTTTCAGAAAGGTGACGGCCTTTGGTGCTGTTGTAATTGGTGTAAAACACGATTCCCCTTTCGGTAAAATCGCGCATGTAGAGGGCGCGCAAGGCCGGTGCCCCGTCTTTTCCCGCCGTGGCGAGGGTGAATGCGTACGGATCCAGAAGTTCTGACTCGATGGACTGCTTGAACCACGCTGCAAATTGGTCGATGGGACTTGCCGCCACATCACTCACATCGAAGGGCGCGCTCAGAAAATCGCGGCGGTCGCTTTTTGTATAATCTCTCAGTGCTTTCTTGCTCATATCATATCGTCTTTTTGCAGCACAAAAGTACGGATTTTAGTATCCGCTGCCGAATCCCGCTTCGGGCCTTCAGCATTTGCGGAAGCGTATCGGATATAAAATGAAAAAGGCCGCCTCGATGTTCGTGGCGGCCTTTAGAAAATTTAGTTTTACTTAGCTTAACCCGCTTTCGTCGTAGTAATCACGGCATTTTGCATGGCGGGTACCACCTGCTCCATTTTGAGTACGCTGTGGTCTTTGGCGTTGATCCAAACGGTCGTACGGTCATTTTCGTTTTCGACTCCGGTGATGTTGACCCTGAGGTAGTCCACCCCGTCGACGGTTTCGGTTTCGGCGACGTGAATTTTCGACTGCTTGGCCGACATGCTCGCGAGGTCGGGCACCATCACCACGATTTCGTAGCCCACTTCGAGGGGCATTCCGGATAGCACGGTTTCCATGCCGGCGCCGGTGGTGAAGAGGGCGCCTTCGAATGAGATTTCCATCTTGTTTTCGCCCATGGCAATGTCGACTTTGTCGGCGTTGTAGACCATCTCGATGTCCTGACCGCCCTGCTGCACCTTTCGGGATACGGGCTTGAGGTCGGTGCCGTAGGTAACGGCGTCCACCATTTTTCCCTGAGGGCTCTGCGACTCGTCTGTCACCACCCAGTGGTCGCCGTCTTTGGCCACGGTGCGGGTGGTCGACATGGGAATTTCCTGTCCCTGCACGGCGATTTTCACATCGTACTTGTAGCTGCCCTCGGCAAATCGATCGGTGATGGCGGGCAGCGCTTCGGCCGTGGCCACTTCATCGGCGGGCTTGTACTCCACTGTCGCGATGTCGACCTGCAATTCCTTGAGCCTCGCGGCCACATCGTCGGGCATGCCCTCCTGGTAGCGGCCTCCGATGTGCTCGGCGAGGAAGCGCTCCACTTCGGCGTACATGGCCATGCGGTTTACGGGTTTGCTAAAGCCGTGGCCCTCATCATCGGCAAGGAGGTAGCTCACCTCGTGGCCGCGGTCGCGGAGGGCGATGGCGATCTGGTCGGCTTCGGCCTTTTTCACACGCGGGTCGTTGGCGCCCTGGATGATGAGGAGGGGTTTTTCAATTTTGTCGGCGCTGAAAAGGGGGCTCGCCTCTTCGATGCGCTTGCGGCCCTCTTCGGTCTCGGGGTCACCCACCATTCCGTACAGGAAAGCGCGGCCGGCCTCCCAGTATGCGGGCACCGATTCGAGGAGGGTGAAAATATTGCTCGGCCCCACGATGTCGACACCGCAGGCGTAGAGTTCCGGGGTAAATGCGAGGCCCGCGAGGGTGGCGTATCCGCCATAACTGCCGCCCATGATGGCGATGCGCTTCTCGTCGGCAATGCCTTTCTTAATAAGATGCTTCACGCCCCAGGTGATGTCGTCCTGCATGAGCTTGCCCCATTCGAGGTCGCCCGCGTTGAGGAATGATTTTCCAAA
>JAIVHQ010000397.1 GCA_020200995.1 Flavobacteriales bacterium | reverse complement strand
TTGTCGTAATAAGTGGGAATCACCTCGTCGAGCAGTACTTTGTAGAGGGCATCGCCGTCGTGCTTGTCGTGCTCGGCTTCGGTCTCGCCTACGAAGGCATCGCCGAATTGCCAGCCGTTTTCACCGTGGTTGCAGGCTTCGGGCCACCATCCGTCGAGGATGCTGCAATTCAGCACACCGTTGATGGCGGCTTTCATGCCCGATGTGCCGCTCGCCTCTTTCGGACGGCGCGGGTTGTTGAGCCACACGTCGCTGCCGCGGGTAAGGGCCGCGCCGGTTGCCATGTCGTAATTGGGGATGTACACCACGGCATTCGGGTATTTCTGGCTGAAGCCAACAATCTCTTCAATGAGCGACTTGCCCATGTCGTCGAGGGGGTGTGCCTTGCCGCTGTACACGATTTGCAACTTGCCGTCGCGGAGCAGGGGGTCGATGATCTCGGGATCCCTGAACAGCAGGTTGGCGCGCTTGTAGGGCACTGCCCTTCTGGAAAAGCCGAGGGTGAGGACGTCTTCTTTCAGCTCGGCGCCGGTGCGCTCTTTTACGAAAGCGATGAGGTCGCGCTTGCACTTCATGTGGGCGCTCCAGATGTCGCCGCCGTTTACTGCTGCGTTTTCCACATCGGCGTCTACCCAGGTGGGCTTGTGGATGGCATTGGTGATGGGCACAATCTCGGAACGGTTGTCCACGTGGGCCCACATTTCGTTGGCCGTTTCACCGTGAAGGGCCGCTACTGCGTTGCTGTTTCTCGAAAGTCGCAAGGCGCCTACAGTCATGTTGAATGGCGCGCCGCCCAGGGCCACGAGCTGCTCCACGGTCATGCCCATATTGGCACCCATGTACATGATGCGGTCCAGCGGGTGACTCTCGTTGCCCTGAATTACCGGTGTATGGGTGGTGAAAACCACTTCTTTGATCGTTGCAGCCTTGGCCTCATCGAAGTCCATGCCTTGCTCTTCGCGCTTTTCGCGCACCAGTTCGAATCCGGCAAAAAGGGCGTGGCCCTCGTTGAAGTGGTACACATCCACATCGTGGCCGAGAGCGCGCAGTGCCCGCACTCCGCCCACGCCGAGCACCATCTCCTGTGCGATGCGCTCCTCGCCAAACCAGCCGTAGAGCTGCCCCGTGATCCACCCGTCTTCGTTGCCTGGCACGTCGGTGTCGAGCAGATAAAGCGGTGCATTGCCGAAAGCTTCGAGCTTCCACACTTTAATTTTCACGTCGCGCTGTCGGATTTTCACAGTCACCGTCACACCGGTATCTTCCATGAGATCGCTGTAGTCGTGGTTTTTGTAGCTGTCGTAGGGCTTGCCGTCCGCATCGAGGTATTGATCGGTGTAGCCCTGCTTCCATTTAATGCCGATGCCAACGATGGGAAAATCGTGGTCTTTCGCACCTTTCATATAGTCGCCGGCCAGTATTCCGAGGCCGCCTGCGTATGCTTTAAATCTATCGTCGAGGCCGTATTCCATGCAGAAATAGGCTACTTTTGGCAGTTTTGATGTTTTGCTCATATCGCGTTGATCAGGGTTGTTGATTTGCGGCAAATTTAAGTGTTACAATGACAATCTGACTTTAAGTTATCCCCAAGTTTTGAAGAATGGACGTTCATAAAGCAGGCAAGTATTTGGCGGCGAAGGATTCGGCCATGAAAAAGCTGATCAGGAGCACAGGCCCAGTCGTGCTTCCCCCTCCCAAGGGCGATTTCGAAACCCTCGTGGAGGCGGTTATTTCTCAGCAGCTCAGTACCAAGGCTGCGTCCACCATACACGGCCGTTTGGTGCGCCTTTCGGCAAATGAAGTGGTGCCGGAACGCATTTCAGCGCTCAGCGTCATCGAACTGCGCGAAGTGGGGGTGAGCGGTCAAAAAGCCGGGTACCTCCACGCCCTGGCAGCGGCTTTCGCCAAAAATCCCGACCTGTACAGCCGCTTGCACGAAATGGAAGATGCCGAAGTCATCGAATCACTCACCGAAATCAAAGGTATCGGCGTGTGGACGGCCCAAATGTTTCTCATCTTCACCCTGCTGCGCGAAGACGTATTTCCCATCGGCGACCTCGGAATCAGGCGCGGCATGGAGCGATTCATTTTTTCGCCTGACGAAACCCCTACAAAAGCCCAAATGACCGAACGAGCAGAAATTTGGAAACCCTTTCGTAGCGTGGCGAGCCTTTATCTTTGGAAAG
>JAIVHQ010000396.1 GCA_020200995.1 Flavobacteriales bacterium | reverse complement strand
CTTGGGCCGCACCTCGTAAATGCCGCAATAGTTGTCGGAACCGAGAAAAGGGCAGGGGACCTGTTGCAGCACCTGGTCGCCGTCTTCGTCGGTGCGGAGGTACTTTTCGGTAAATTGGGCAGGCCGCATCTTCAAATGCTTCGAAATCACCCGCACATCTTTGTGGGTGAAAAGTGGCCCCGTGGTCTTGCAGCAATTCGCACACTCCAGGCAGTCGGTGCAGGCAAAAACTTCTTCGTGGGTTTGCCGAAAGGCGGCGTCTACATCACCTGACTTACGCCCGTTGAGCGACTTGAGAAATTTTCGGTTCTCTTTTCGCTTTCCGGAGGCTTTTTGTTTGAGATCGGAAGGATCAATCAATTCGATGCTTGTTTAACGGCGTTCATGGTTTTCGCTTTCGCGGGCCTTTGAAATCGAACTTGCGGCGCATGAAAAGCGTGAGGTCGCCCTGACGCTTTTTACGGCGGTAGCCCATGAGGTGTAGTATTTCGGTGCTGTACCATTTGGCCGTGGCTTTGTCCACGACCATGGTTTCGTCGCTCTTCATGTAGGGCCGCACACCCGGGAGGTAACGCAATATTCTGTAGAGTTTCAACCGCCTGAAAACGTACGAAACCGTGAGCCAAAACCGCTTGATCTTGCGAATGGTGAAAAAGCCGTCGCTGCCCTTTGCCTGGTACAATGGCATGAAGATCATCCCTTTTTCTTTGGCATGAAGTGTTTTCCCGTCGAGGCGGGCGAGGGGCTCATCGCGCTTGATCTTTTGAAAATTCACAAATCCCGGCATCATCTGAAACAGCTGTCCGGGATCGATGCCCTGCCGCGACCTGATTTCATAGACGCTGTCGTTGTTGAGTGCCCGTTTTCTAAGGTGCTCAAAATGCTTTCTGAAATTCGGTATTTCGATGCGTTTCATGGCCCCTGAATAGGCCAGCGCCAGCCAGATCAGGGCCTCGTGGTTTTGTACCGACTCTGTTTCGCTGTGCTGTCCACCTTCAAAAGCGAGTGACACGCATCCGAGTTCATTCACATAGCTCAGGAGCGGCTCGGAGAGGTATTCCTCGATTCCCAGCACTGTGGGAACGGGCACCTTGCGGGCAAATTTGCGGTTCATGATCGTGTCGCTCATGGTGATGAAGGGCACACTTTTTACGGAAGTGGTGTGGAGGTCCACAAAAATGAACGGCCCGCTGCAAGCCTGCATTAGGTCGTCGATTTTTCCCCACAGCTCGATCTGTTCTTCCACCTCATTGATGATCTCAGCGGGTTGGTAGTCGCGCTTGCGGGCGCGCTCCACATTGTCGGCATGCCACACGCGGTTGAGGTCGTTTTCGATAAACCGTTCTCCACGCTCCAACGCCGTGAGGTTACCTGCAAGGGCGTAAACATTGCCGCGTAGCATGGGTTGAAGCCGTTCTACATGCCGCATTACGTGCTTAAGGGCGAGCACCCCTGTGGGCTCATTCCCGTGCATTCCACCTATAAAAACAAGGTTGGGTCCGTCGGGCCTGCCTTTAATTTCGGCAATCACGCGAGATATTTGCACCGAATGTCCTTCGGTGAAGTCAAACAGGGTTATGGTTTTTTGCTTCAAGGTTTTCGAGTTCTTCAAAAAGGTCTTCCGCTATGCATATAAAGTCGTATTCGGTCACGATCCCGATCAGCTTTGCTCCGTTTACAACGGGCATGCAGCCGAGGTTGTACTTGCGCATCAGGCGCAGGGCTTCCGTTGTGGAAGTGTCGCCGGTTACGGTAACGGGATTCTTGCTCATGATGTCGTTCACGGTCACTTCCTTCTGATCGTGGTCCACCTTTTTGCAGTAGTATTTCAAAATATCGGCCGATGAGATGATGCCCACCACTTCGCCCTGATCGTTTTCGACTGGAACATGGTGTATCTTGCGCCAGTCCATCACACTCGCCGAAAGTTCTACAAGATCTTCTTCCTGAACGGTATAAAGCTCTTGCGACATGATTTGCCGCACGTATTTGAACTTGTTGGCCCACGACCCGCCTTCGCGAATGTTGGGCATGTCCCAGGTGTGAACCGGCTCCCGGGTTTGCTGTCGGCGGAGCATTCCCGCAGTTACAGCCACCACCGATTCTTCGCGCGATGATTTTTTGATGAGTTTGGTGTATGCCGTCCCGAGCCAGATGCTTCCCGTCTGATGGCTTTTCACCCTTCCCTCGATC
>JAIVHQ010000395.1 GCA_020200995.1 Flavobacteriales bacterium | reverse complement strand
GCTCTATCTCAAAATGAAAATGGAGGGCCTCAAGCCCTTCGACAAGGTGAAGCACCTCGTGGTGGATGAAATGCAGGATTACTCCGCCGTTCAATACCGGGTGCTGAACAGCCTCTTTCCCTGCAAAAAGACCATCCTCGGCGACATCAATCAATCGGTGAATCCCTTCAGCGCTTCGAATTTGGAAACCATCCAAACCGTATTCGGCAGCGCCACTTCCATGACGATGAAAAAAAGCTACCGATCGACTTGGGAGATCACGGAGTTTACCAAAAAGATCAGCCGCAATGCCGATGTGGAACCCCTGGAACGCCACGGTGAAAAACCTTCCGTGGCGACTTTCAAAACCGCTGACGAAGAAATTACGGCCCTGAAATCCGCAGTTCACAGTTTTGAAAAAAATGACTTCAACTCCATGGGCATTATTTGCAAAACCCAAACACAGGCCAACGAAATCCACGAGGCGCTGAAGACGGATTTTGACATCAACCTGCTCAACGCCGTGAGTGTGGCCTTCGGCAGCGGGATTGTGATTACCACGGCCCACCTTGCCAAGGGGCTGGAATTTGACTGTGTGGCCGTGCCTTATTGCACTGCCGCGAATTACAAAACCGAGCCCGACCGCCAGATGCTCTACGTGGCTTGCACGCGCGCCATGCACCGCCTGTCGGTGAGCGGGGTGAAGAAGCTATCGCCGTTTTTGGCGGAAGTGGTGGAGTGAAATGATTTGAGCTCTCGACTGAACCTTCTCAATTCCAGGTTTGCAGCGCGTGTGTAAAGATGCATTCCCGCAGGCCACCCATGAGGCCACATTTGATTACCGCGTCTTCATCATTTTCAAAGTCATGGCATCCTTTTCATCGCTCAGCACAAGGTAGTAGAGGCCGTCGGCAAAGGCGGAGAGATCGACCTGCATTTCACCGGGTGGGCATTGCAATTTTTTCACAGCCTGCCCTTGTCCGCTGTACACGTTCAGCGTGAGCACCTCCGTTCGGTCGTTGACCACGCGAAAACTATTGAGGAAAGGATTGGGAAATGCGGTGATTCCTTCAAACACTTTTTCGTCGGACGAGAGGACGATGTTGGTCATGCAATTCTCGTAGTGGGGGTTCTGCCAGGTGAAATCACCCGTTGCCGAGGTGCAGGTGACCCGCGTGGAGTCGGGAGGCGAACTCGTATTGATGGCGGGATTCACAGTCTGCAAGGGTCTGTGGATGCTACCGATTCCTTCGATCCAAACATCAAAAAATACGGACTCGAGGGTGGCCGGCTCGGTTGAAAATATAAACCGCTTCAGTTGTTCACCGTCAATTTCAACAAAATCTACTTCGAGCAGCTCAAGGGTGAAGCTGCCAAAAGCGCCCCCTTCGTATTCCACCAAGGCGCCGGGTTCCAGGGTGAAGTCGTACAGCGTGTCAGGTTGGAGGTCGCTGTCTCTGTAAAGCACAACATCCTGCTCTTGTCGAATGTACCCTTTGAATTCCAAATCATCGACAAAGTTTGAGTCGGGTGAAGAATACATCTTCAGCCAGGTTTGCCCGTAGATTAGGGTATCGCCCGAGAAGCCCCATACATCGGTAGTGGTGGCATCGAAGCTCGGAAATTCGGCAGTGGCCGCCGCGTAAGTATGGGCCACATGCCACCTCGCAGAAGGCTCGTCGAAGTGGTCGACGGGTTGTGCTGCGGCGGTTAGCGATGCAAGGAGGAGTGAAATGGAGAGGATGGTTTTCATGGTCATTGTCTGTTTAAACTTCTGCATCTCACTGTGGAATGGCGGCTCGGCCTATCACGCACAAGAGGTTACAGTCCTAAGGAAAGTAAAACTTACGGAGGGTACAAGTAAAGTGCGTTGGAAATAGGGTGCTTTCGCGGGAGGGGGTGTTTTGAGATTCCAAGGGTTAACCATGTGGCAATGCCATTGTACCAATCTTCCGACAAAGGCTTTTGCCGCTTTGATAGCACATGCTTTTCTAAACCTTGCCTTCTCTTTGCCATAAGTGAGGATGGCATCACAGACAGGAAGCACGGTGACCAATACCTTAAATTATTCAACAAGCCCGCAGTTTGGTATTTAACCGATGGTCGTTTTGAGGCAAAAAACCGAGCAAACATTAATTTTTTGCATATTTAATGTTTGACACTTCTTTTAAACATATCTTTGAGGTCAGGGAGCATTGCAAACATCAAAATACCTCTATTTTAATGTCAGAAATTTTATACCAAATTAACCCCGACAGAAATTCACCGTGGAACGACTTGCCCGAATTGCCACTACGGGAGGAGCTCTATCGAACAATTGACATAGTTGAAAAACTTGGAGAAGCAAAAGCCGCCTTGGCCGGATTGCAAGGGCGAAGTGCAGTAATTCCAAACCAAGGGTTATTAATCAATACCATAAGCCTGCAAGAAGCAAAAATTTCAAGTGAAATTGAAAACATCTTCACAACAGATGATGAATTGTATAAGGCTTTCAGCGATCAAAATCATGATACGAGCGGAGCTTCGAAAGAAGTCATTAGATACCGAGAGGCACTTTGGTCAGGCCATCACTACTTAATTGAAAAAGGTCAATTTGACCAACAGTACTTCATAAAAGTCTGTCAACAAATCAAACAAAGTAAAGAAGGAATCCGCCCTGATTTTTCAAACACCACCATAAGGCAGGGTGGAACAGGACCAAATGCAGGTCAGGTAATATATACTCCGCCAAAAGGTAAAGACGTCATTGAAAGAAAATTAACCAATCTGACGAATTTTTTAAACGACGACGAGCAATTCAAAATAGATCATTTGCTAAAGATGGCGATTGGTCATTATCAATTTGAAGCCATACACCCGTTTCGAGATGGAAATGGAAGAACAGGAAGAATATTCAACATCCACTATCTGACAAATAAAAAACTACTCGATGTGCCAATATTATTTCTGAGCAGGTACATCCTCGACCATAAAGAGGACTATTATTCAGGGTTAACGGGTGTATCACAAAGAGGGAATTGGAGAGATTGGCTTTTATTTATGCTGAGGGCAGTTGAATACACTTCCAACATCACTTTCTATAAAATTAATGAAATTGTTTCAAGCAAAGATGCCATCATTGAGTACGTACTCAAGGACAAACGCAAGTTCAAGACTCCTGTCCGACTGATAGAAACCCTTTTTAATCAACCCATAACAAAAGTGAAGCATTTGGTGGATGCGGGAATATATGCGGAAAATACAGCCCGTGACTATTTAAACCGATTATGTGAAATGAGTATACTGGAGAAAAAAGAAATGGAAGGACACCATTACTATCTCAATCTTGAACTTCACAGAATTTTATCCGAATAAGACGCGGGGTGTAGGCTTCCCGTTGCGAGGTTCATCAATTGTGACTCTGTGAAGGGTAAAGCTCCCGCACCGGCGGCAGCCATACTGATGAGGATTTCGCTGACACGGCCTCTT
>JAIVHQ010000037.1 GCA_020200995.1 Flavobacteriales bacterium | reverse complement strand
TTGTCCAGGCCTTTAAAACCGTGGGCAAAACCGACACCCTCGCCGTAGGCATGAATGGCGTCTCCAAGTGCGGCACGGCGTTCGGTTTCATCCTGGATGGAGTTTGCAGATTGGATTCCTGTTTTGGCTGAATTGCAGTAGAAAATGACCGTGGCAAAGTTCGACTTTTCCCAATTCAGGAGGTACTCCTGCAGTGCTTCGTCGCGTGTGGCGTTGAACTCGCTACCTGCTTCTACAGCCGCTTTGACTGTAATTGCATTGTCGCGCATGTCATATAAGAATCCCGTTTGCGTGGTCTGATTCGATCTTCTCTTGGCGTACTTCGCCGCAGCAGTTGCCAGTTCGGGATTGAACGTGGGTTCTGAACCAAAAATTTCTACCAATCTATCGACATCTGCAGCAATCAGTTCGCCATTGGCTACAGCCACTGCGTGGTTGTATAGCGCTGCTCCAAAAGATCCTTTCTCGATGGTTTGTTTAAGCTCCAAACCGTATTCGTCCAGCAGGCGGGTTCCCAGTAAACCACCTTCTTCACCGGGTGCGGGTCCGTTTGCATCGAGCAAGGGTATTTGAAAAGGTGTGGGTGAGTTGGCCGCATTTACCAATTCGACGGTCCAATTTTCAATCAGCGATCGGTAGCTCGGCAAGGTAACAGATGAAAGCGTGGACGGGTAATCTAACGGCTCAATGGTGGTTGATCCTCCCGCATTGCTTTCGGCGTCACCGGCAGCACTTGCCAAGGCAGACAGCTCGTCGATTACCATTGACTCTGTTGCCACATTGGCCTCATAATCCGGAGCGATGTATTCTGAAGGAATGGTCAATTGATTGCCCGGCGTGTTGTCGTCTTCGTCATCGTCATTGCAGGCGGTGAAGGTCATGGCTGCAATGGCGAGCATGGAAATATATTGTACTCTCATTATTTTTTTTGATGCGTTTATGAGGGTACAAATCTACCCGACGAATAGGGAGTGGCCAATACCCTAAACTTGGTATTTTAGAATCAATCTAAATAGTGTCTGTCCATAAAGCCCATTCTCATGCCTTGGGTCATGCCGGTGGCTTGATCTAAGGACTTGATCTTCGATCGGCGTTGCGCTAGTCTCATTGTGAGTCATCCCGCCGTGGCGGGACTCCTTGTTTTCAATCCGGCGCGCGCCCATGCTTTCAGCGCTCTATGGACGTGCTAATGAACTATATAATCCAGCCACTTGAGTGGATGACAGACTCTAAATAGTGACTAAACAAAAAGTCCGCTATCAAGCCAAAAACATGATAGCGGACCTTAAAGCCGGATATTAATCATGATGAAACCCCGTTCTCTCTAATTTTCAAAGGTGAACGGTAATTAAAAAATCAGCTGTGTTGCATTTCAGCTTCGGGTTCGAGGTCTATTTTGGCCCCCATCACCTTCAGAAATTCCCGAATAAATGCGGGGTGACCGGGCCACGCGGGTGAGGTGACCAGGTTGCCGTCTGTCACGGCTTCGTGCGCGGCTACGTCTTGAAAATGTCCGCCGGCGAGGGTCACTTCAGGACCTACTGCGGGGTAGGCGGTGAGCGTTCGGCCCTTCACCACACCGGCTGCGGTGAGAATTTGAATGCCGTGGCAAATGGCCGCGACGGGCTTATCTTCGTTGAAGAAGTGTTTTACGATTTCGAGCAATCGGTCGTTCAGCCTGAGGTATTCAGGAGCCCTGCCGCCCGCGATCACCAATCCGGCGTAGTCTGATGCTTCCACATCGTCGAAGGAATAGTTAAGTGCGAAGTTGTGACCGGGCTTTTCAGAATAAGTCTGATCACCTTCAAAGTCGTGAATGGCCGTTTTCACCGTATCGCCTTTCTTTTTGTCGGGGCATACAGTGTGCACTTCGTAGCCCACCATTTCCAGCATTTGGAAAGGGACCATGGTTTCGTAATCTTCGGTGTAATCTCCGGTGATAAAAAGTAGTTTTTTCATGACTGTGTATTTTTTGGTTAGAGATAATCAGAAGATGTATATGCGTTTGAGCAACGCAAACATCAATGATTTAAAGTTAGCAAAACAGGGCGTAACTGCCATGTGATGAACGTTAAATTATCATGAGGGATGGCAGCGGTAGGGTCAGGTCTTGTCTGTACATAAAGTCCGCTCCTGCCAATTACTACATATAATCCTTGACTTCGGATGTCTTTCACCCGCCAACAAAGTGCAACCCGGGTCCAACAAAAAGCAAAACTGTAATCTTGAATAAAGAAAGAGGATTGTTAAAGCAAAAGCAGATCCGCTCCGGACGGAACGGTGATGCTGAGAAACGGAAGTCTCCATCATTGATGTCAATGAAGTTTTAACATAAAGCCCTCGGATCAGTGACCGATAATTTATTGGAGGATCAAAAAAGCTATGTAGGAAATGGAGGGAAATGGACCGCTCAAAAATTTTGACCGGTTCATTGGGTTGCCTGAAATGGCAGGTACAGTAATACAGGCGTCTTGCAAAAGTTGAATAAGAGAACTGACAAAGATTCGTAATTCTGCAGTATGGAAAGGCTGTAAGCCATTAAAGATTCGACACAATACATTACTTTTGCGGAAAATAAAGCGTACTGAAAACAGCGTTTTCCATATTAATGATCATAGCAACTTTGCTGCCTAATCTGACAAAGGTTGGGGTACTGATTGACTTTAAGATCAACCAGGATTTTATTGCGGACGTGCTTTGTATCAATAGGGAGAAACCTGCTTCAACTTGCAATGGAAAATGCTACCTGTCTGAGCAACTAAAAAAGGCAGAAGAGCAAGAAGAAAAAAGTGCGCCTACGAGCAAAAATGAAAGATTGGAAGTTCTCTACTGCTTTTCTAAAGACTCTTCGAATCTGTCTTACTTTCCGGGCAACTATAAAAGCAAATTAAACCAGGTGTATGAGGTTGAATTTTACCATTCACCTTTCATATCCGATATTTTTCACCCACCGAAACTCAATTTGATTTAATGTTTTGATTGGCTTTGCCATTCAAAAGTGAAAATACCTGTCAGTGGCAGTGTATTTTGGAGTAGGGTATGGACCTGCTCTAAATTCATTATTTCAAAAAATTAAGAATCAAAATGAGTTTCAAAAATATTTTGATGATAGCCTTTTGTGCGCTGTCATCGACCTTACTTGCCCAATCCGGGCAGGAGGAAATCAGATTACTCGATGTAGAGAATGCCTCACCTATCGCAGGTGCAACCTTCGAATACGATCGAAAAAATGGCCTTTCCGATCAAAATGGTATCATTCGCTTTTCTCATGTCGAAGGAAAAACCATGCGCCTTTCTCACGTAAACTATGGCTCATGGTCATTAACGGATAACGAACTTAAATCGGCAATTGAAGATAAAGTGATTTTTAGAAAAGAAGTATCTGTTAATCTTTATCCGGTAACCGTCATAGCTGTAAGACCGCAAAGTGCTCAACCTGAGGGAGATCTAAAGATCAAGTACGAAGAACGCTTAGAACACGATGCGGCCAATATACTCAATCAAATCCCTGCTTTTAACAGTATCAGAAAAGGTGGCAACTATGGTTTTGAACCTGTTTTTAGGGGATTTAAATATGACCAACTCAATGTGGTGATGAATGGTGCACAAAGCGCTACGGCAGCTTGTCCAAACAGAATGGATCCGCCTACAAGCCAAATGGCACCTAACATGATGGACCGTATTGAAATACTAAAAGGCCCACATGCGCTGCGTTATGGGACCGGAATCGGAGCGACCATCAATTTTATTCCCGCAAAATTGCGTTTCAGTAGTCAGCCTGATTTTTACGGTCGTTTATCCTCCGGGTACGAGAGCAATGGCAATCTTATGAGAGGGGAAAGCCGGTTCGGCCTGAGTGGCGAAAAGTACGATGTGAGCTTTTTTGCATCATGGTCGCAAGGCGATGATTATACTACAGGCGATGGCGAAACCGTTCAGGCAGATTTCAGTAGGGGCAGTTTTGGTACAAATGCGGGCATCAAGTTAGCATCTAATCAGCAGTTGCGCTTATCAGCCACCTACAACCGGGCACGTGACGCCGACTTTCCTGCTTTGCCGATGGATTTAAGAAAAGATGATACATGGATGTTCAATGCGCGACACGACATACAATTTGATGGCAAGAACCTGCAAAGTATAAATACCACTGTGTTTGGGTCCTTTGTAGATCACCTGATGAACAACCTGATCAAGCCCTTAGATCCTCGAATGTTAAATGCCGAAACCTTTGCCACAACCTACAATTACGGAGGTCGGACTGAAGGAGTTTGGCAACTTTCAAATGCCAAACTTTATGCGGGTGCAGACCTGCGAATAGAGGGTGCTGAAGGCACAAGGGTCAGGGAATTTTTAATGGGTCCAATGGCAGGGAAAACGTTGCAAGACAATGCCTGGCAAGATGGTCGAATCAGTAAAACTGGTCTTTTTGCAGAATACCAAATCGACGGTCAATTGTTTGACTACATCGCATCAGGAAGAATGGAGATAAACTCTGCCGATGTGAATGACCCCACTCAGGAGTTTACGCTGGTAAACCCGAATACCCAAATCACCCAAGTCAATCCAAGTTTAAGCCTGGGCATGAAAAAGGACTTTGGAAATAAGATTCAAACGGGTCTATGGTTTGCCCGAGCACAACGCAGCGGAAGTTTAACGGAGCGGTTTATCAACTACTTTCCGGTTGGCCAGGACCCCTTTGAAATGCTTGGCAATCCGCAGCTGGCAACGGAAGTAAACTATCAGGCCGACTTGACCTTCAAATGGGCCTTGAGCGAAGGATCTGCCATTAGTGTAGATTTGTTTGCCGCCTACTTACAGGATTATATCTCATCGGTAATTGACACAACGCTTACCCCGAGAATTCCCGGCAGCCCGGGTGTTCGGCAGTATATCAATATTGATGAAGCATTCAAAACAGGCTTCGAGATAAGCTGGGATCAGCAATTATTGGCAGGTTTATCTCACCGATTGGGCATTGCCTATACTTACGGGCAAGATTTGGAACGTGACGAAGCCCTGCCTGAAATTGCACCCTTGGATATCCGCTATGCGCTCTACGGGAGCTATCTCAAAGATCGACTGAGACCGGAAGTCATTTTCCGATATGTTGCTGATCAATCAAGAACATCTTCTGAGTTTGGTGAAACCGGAACCCCTTCATTTGCCTTACTGGACCTTAAAATCGGTTATCAGGTTACGAATAGCTTATCGATCAGTGCAGGAGTCAATAACCTGCTGGACGAAAACTACTATGAGCATCTTAATCGCTCTGTCAGGGGAACCAATAATCCGATTTTTGCCCCGGGAAGAAATATTTTTGCCAGCGTGAACTTTACATTTTAATAAATTTCTGGAGCGAAGTAGAATTCCTGCTTCGCTTCGCTTTTTCTACAATTTTAAACTTATTTAGAAATGAAAAATCTTAAAAATTTGGTTGGTTTAATTCTGGTTGCTTCACTTTTTGCATCCTGTGAAAATTCACCTCCGGTGCAAGAAAAAACGCCGGTAAATTCGAATGAACTGATCATCAACCTTACCAGTGACGCAACCGAAAATGCCCATGGTGCATTCATGGGGCTTCATTTTGCCGAAAAGGCGCAAAATAGTGGTGTAAATGTCACCGTATTTTTAAATGTAGATGGAGTGAAGCTTTTGCAGTCAGGAGCTGATACCATTTCATTTGAAGAGGAATCTCTCAGATCAATTTTAGATTCTATTCAAAGTAAGGGCGGACAAGTAATCGCCTGCCCGCATTGTATGCAAGTTCACGGTGTCAAAAAATCAGATCTCCCGGGCAATTTTATACTCGGTGAAGAAAAGGTGATGATGGATAAAATCATTGGAAACCCAACAGTTTTCACGTACTGAGGTAAAAGGCATAAAGTAGTGTAAGCGGTCAAGATCGGGAGAAGAGCTTAATTTAGGAGTAGTGCCTTGATTAAATTTCGTGATGGCTTACCTGCCTGCTCGCCGGGTAAGTATGGCTGCTCTGATACGCTACCTTTATCGGGAGGTCTCGCGGATTGAGCAAAAGCGCAATTATTAAATTTTAAATCCTTCCGGCCTTGGTATCTTTTATTCCGATTCCCCTTAAAATCTTTTCCAACAAGCACCATTGGGTAAAGGAAGATTGAAGCAAATTGGCTCCCACAAAAGCAGTGAACCAAAGCCAATTCATATTAACGGAAACGGCCAGAATAACACTTATCAGGATAAAGCTGCCTGCTACGGCATGTATAATTCTTGTGATCATGATTTTAGATATTTGACTGTTCCACATTGAGTGAAACAAGGTGGATTTTAGACTTAAATTCCTGTTGGGAATTTGCGTGATTGATCTCTTTGAAAACGCTTTCGGCCATTTCTGCGGAAGCAAAAATGTAAAATATGACAGACTCTGTGGTACGGGACTCATCTCCGGCAAACCAGTGCGGAATTTCCTCAGACGGGTCACGGTTTTTATACCCTACTATTTCGTGAAAGGAAAAGGTTTGAACCTTGCACTTTTTGAGAATGTTCTTCACATCCGTCTCGTATGCGCTAATGGCAGTAATCACTAAAAACTTCATATCCTTCGCTTTTAATTTCCTTGTTCACCTTTCGCTTCGGCGTGAATCTTTTCCCATTTCTTGTGCTCCGTCATGTAGTAAACCAGGGGAACCACAATCAGCGTAAGCAAAGTGGATACAATGGCCCCTGCCACCAATGAAATGGCCAGTCCCTGGAAGATCGGGTCGAACAAAATAATGGAGGCTCCGATCACCACCGCGCCCGTGGTAAGCAAAATAGGGGTCGTACGCACCGCTCCTGCATCGATGATCGCGCGTTTCATCGGGATGCCTTCATTCAATCTGATTTCGATAAAGTCGATCAGCAACACGGAATTCCGCACCATTACTCCTGCGAGGGCGATCATCCCGATAAAAGATGTCGCAGTAAAAAAGGCGTCCAAAAGCCAGTGACCCAGCACGATTCCCACCAATGACAGTGGAATGGCAACCATCATCACCAGAGGGGTTTTAAAATTCTGAAACCACCCCACAATCAACATGTAAATGATAATGATGACCACCAAAAATGCCGTACCAAGATCGCGAAATACTTCCAAAGTAATTTGCCATTCGCCGTCCCACTTTACCGTATAATTTTGCTCATCTTCTGGTTGACCCAGGTACATTTCATTCATGGTATAGCCCTTCGGGAGGTCAATTGCTTTCAGCTTTTCTTCCATTCCCAATATGGCATAGACGGGGCTCTCCAGTCCACCTGCCATATCGGCCATCACGTATACCACTCTCTTTTGGTCTTTTCGGTAAATGGAAGGCTCCAGCGTATTTTCCTCCACGCGCACCAATGCGCTCATCGGCATCATTTGACCTGACTGCGTTTTTACCTGCATATTTTGAATGGCTTGTAAATCGGTCTTATCCCGATTATCCAAGGCCAATACTATTCCAATGGGATCGCTCGAATTTTCATCGTATACGTTCGATACGGTATGCTCACCGAGCACGTAAGTAATGTTTCCTACGATTTGCGCGGGCGCCACTCCGTTCAGCATGGCTTTTTCGTTGTCTACTACCAAATGGTATTCGGTCTGATGAGCTTCTACTCTCCAGTCGATATCGACCACGGCATCGGTGCTATCCAGAATGTCAATCACATTTTGAGCGACTTCAATTTGCCCGTCGTAATCGGGGCCATAAATTTCAGCCACCAAAGTTGAGAGAACGGGAGGCCCCGGCGGTACTTCTACAATTTTCACATTGGCTCCGTATCGGGCCGCAATTTTTTGAATTTGGGGACGCACCCGTTTGGCGATGTCGTGACTTTGATCGGAGCGCTCGCCTTTTGGCAATAGGTTAACCTGTATGTCCGATACATTGCTCGTGGAGCGCAGGTCGTAGTGCCTTACTAAACCGTTAAAAGTGATCGGTGCAGATGTGCCTACATAGTTTTGGTAATTTACCACTTCGGGCTCCGTTGAGATGTATTGCGCTATCTCCTTGGTCACTGCTGCCGTGCGTTCCAGCGTGGTTCCCTCGGGCAGGTCAATCACCACCTGAAATTCATTCTTGTTGTCGAAGGGCAGCATTTTAACCGCCACCGATTTGGTGAAAAACATCCCCACCGATCCCAACAAAACCCAGGTACGGCGTAACGGTCAATGCTATAAAAAGCGATAAAATCATCGCAATGGAAGCACCGATAGGCATCGGACTCATGTAAGGCCCCATCATTCCCGACACAAATGCCATGGGCAAAATTGCAGCGATTACGGTAAAGGTGGCCAGAATGGTAGGATTCCCTACTTCGTTGATGGCGTATATGGCGGCCTGCTTAAACGGCAATCGTTTCATCTTGAAGTGGCGATGCATATTCTCGGCGATGATGATGCTGTCGTCCACCACAATTCCCACCACAAAAACAAGGGCAAAAAGGGTAATTCGGTTCAGGGTATAGCCCAGCAGGTAGTAGCTGAAAAGCGTGAGTGCAAAGGTGAGTGGAACGGAGAAAAACACCACCAAACCACCGCGCCAACCCATGGCAAACATCACCAAAATGGTTACGGCCAAAATGGCCACCCCGAGGTGCAGCAGCAGCTCGCCTACTTTGTGCGATGCCGTTTCGCCGTAATTTCGGCTCACTTCAACATTCACATCGTCGGGAATAAGTGTGCGCTTTAAAACGTCGACCCGATCGAGAATTTTTTCAGATATTTTCATGGCATCGGTACCTTTCACCTTGGCCACCGAAATGGTCACTGCGGGGTACTCAGAAGGATCTGCTTCATGCTCCGCCTGCCCCGAGCCGTAGCCGAAAGAGACGTAGCTGGAAGGCACCTCGGGCCCGTCTTCGATGCGGGCTATTTGATTTAAGTAAACGGGCATATTGTCATTTACACCCACCACAATGTTTCCCACATCTTCGGCAGAACGCAAAAACTGTCCCGTCGTAACCAAAAACTCCTCATCGCCGCTATCAAAACTTCCCGATTGCGAGCTTTTGTTGTTGGCTTTAATCATTTCGATAATACCCAGCGCATCTATCCCGCTTTCCGACATCTTATCCTTGTCGAGTACCACGCGCAATTCGCGGTTTCGCCCTCCGATGATATTGGTCACTGAAACATCATCTACTTTTTTGATTTCCGTAACCAGTTCCTCGGCCATTTCCCGAATCTCAAAATCGCCGTAGTTTTCACTCCAAAGCGTCAGTCCCAACATGGGCACATCGTCGATTGCCCGAGTTTTGACGATCGGTTCCATTACACCTTCGGGAAAGAGGTGCTTGTTTTTCATCAACGCATCGTAAAGATTGAGGTAAGAGCGCTCCACATCCTCGCCCACGTAAAATTGAACGATGATCATTCCCATTCCGTTCATCGCCGAACCGTGCAGGTGCTCCACGCCGTTGATATTGGCAAGCACTTTCTCCAAAGGCACGATCACTCGGCTCTCCACTTCCTTAGGAGAGGCACCCGGATAGCCTATCATCACATCGGCCATCGGCACTACAATTTGCGGCTCTTCTTCGCGTGGAATGAGCGTAGAACTATACACCCCGATAGCCATCAATCCCACCATAAGCAAAATAGTGAGCTTAGAATTGATAAATAAGTTGGCTATTTTACCCGATATTCCTTCTTGCATAATTTTTTTCTTTGGGCGTGTCCCTTCGGGCCGGGCTATCCGCTACTATCTTTTTGGCCGAAAAAGGCCAAAAAGGATAACCGCTTCTATCCCTCACGCGGACATTCATCTAATTGATATTCAACACAAATTAAAAGGTCACTGAAACGCCGTTGTACAAGCGCCCGTCGGCTGAAATGATAAAGGTTTCATCCCGTTTCAGCCCCGAGAGCACTTCCACTGTATTGCCGTTTTTTCTGCCTGTTTTGAGCCACCTTAAAATGGCGGCGTTTTCATTTCCAATGGTGTACACTCCCGTAAGTTGACCCTGATGAACGAGGGCATCTTCCGGAATCCATACACTGCCGCTCTCATCTTGACCAGGTGTATCTTTCGCGTGGATTTGCACATTGGCATACATCCCCGCATATACGGCGCTATCAGATTCCATATCGATCTTCACCACGTATTGGCCTCCCGTATTTTTTGCCGAAAGGCTCACCTCACTCACCGTGCCTTCGACCGTTTTTCCGATGGACTTGAGCGAAATATCTGCCATCAATCCTCTGTGCACATATTTTATTTCCGACTCAGAGACCATGGCCGATATTTGCATTTGGCCGGGAGCTTCCATGCTCACCAAAGGCATTCCCGGAGCGGCCATATCACCTTCCTTTACAAAAGTGTTGATCACCACTCCGCTAAACGGTGCCCTGATATTGGCAAATGAAAACTGTGCGTTCACCTCCTTCAGCATTTCTCGGGCCGCTCCCAATCCGGCCTCAGCCATCTCGTAGCGGGTTGTCATATCGTCGAGTTCCTTTTGGGAAGCGCTCTTTTTGGCAAATAAAGCCTGAAAACGCTCATAATCTTTTTCGGCATTTTTAAAGGACGCTTCAGCTTGCATCACGCCTGCTTCTGCTTGTCCTTTTTTAGCCAGAAGGTCCGTATTGGACAAGCTGATGATCAAATCCCCTTTATTTACTTCCTGACCCGTTTTTACCGGAAGGTCTTTGACGTAGCCCATCATTCGGGTGCTGAGATTGGCGCTCTTTGTCGCTTCTACCTGTCCCGTAGCAGAGATGTATCGCATATTTTCACCACCCGAGGCTTTCTGAACTTTTACGGCAACGGACGGAGTTTCAATCGTGCTCTTCTCCGTGTCTTCCGAGCATCCCGCAAGGAGCAAGAGA
>JAIVHQ010000177.1 GCA_020200995.1 Flavobacteriales bacterium | reverse complement strand
CGCTGATGGTGTAGAACGGTGGCAGTCCGGACTCAACCCGCACTGAGTCGATGGAACGCGGATAAAAAATGGCATCCCAACCCCAGGCCACCAGTGGCAGGGTCTGGGTATTGTTATTGACGGTAAACCGAATGGCCCCGTCCACAAAGGGGTAAAGCTCGTCGCCGTCGGGGTTCACGGTCACTTCTACAAAAAAGAAAAGGCTGTCCTCACCTCGGATCTCGATGTCGGTAAATTCAGTACCCGGCAGCCCGTCAAAGTTCAATCGATAAGAGTTGTTAGGGTCGTTGTCGAGGTCGATCCGCGAGATACGCACGGGGTCGCTCTCCCTGTTGTAAACCTTCACAAGGCGGGTGGCCGAACCGATGGTGCTGAACACCGTATCAAACAAAACGGTATCGACAGAAAAGGAAAGTCGGAAATCGGGAGAGGAATTGAAATCGTCATCGCGGCAACCCGTAAGGGCTGAACCCATAATAATCAGAGCGGCTGTAAAGAAGAAAAATCCCGGCAGAATACGGCGCATCACGGTGTAAAACAGAATTAGCCTGCAAATATTGTAAAAAGCAGTGGATAGCACTACACGAATTTCATCTCACTTCCGCAAAAAGGCGATATTCGAGGCGCCGACTACGTGGCCAAAGCTATGCAGAAAGCCGAGTCACGCTGAGACGTCGCTGCCTTTGTGAATAAAAAAACACAAGGCCTTTCCGAATTGATAACAAATATGTACTTTTGTGCCCCAATTTAGCATTAAGGTCATGAAGAAAGACATTCACCCTGAGAATTACCGACTTGTTGTATTTAAAGACATGTCGAACGATTATAGTTTTATGTGCCATTCCACTGCCTCTTCAAATGAGACTGTAGAATGGGAAGACGGAAAAGAATATCCGTTGATCAAACTCGAAATTTCGCACACATCGCATCCATACTTTACCGGTAAAATGCAGTTTGTGGATACCGCCGGACGTGTGGACAAGTTCCGCAAGCGGTATGCGAAGTTCGACAAAAAATAAATCGAACTCTAAAGATTTTCAAAACCTCCCCCCTCGCAGGCGGGGAGGTTTTTTTGTGCGCAGAATTCCGGATGCATCGGGCTGCGGCGGCAGAATTTTCAAATCTTAACCCCGCAGAGGGCCTGCATTGAGCGGCGAATGCGTATTTTCACGGAAAAATAGCCCGCATGCGCTACACCCTGATCGACCTTCGCTACAAAGCCCTGCTTCCCCTCACATTTACGCGCCCCGTATCTCACCTAAGGGTGGGCATGGACCGCATCATCGACAAGTGGCAGCGTCACCTTTCGGCAAAACCCGAGATCTGCACAGCGGGCCACCTCGGCGAGAAGTTCCCTTGCGGCCCGGCCGAGGAGGGCATCTACATCAACTCATCAGTCATCCCCGATGCCGCGCTGGCCGAAAAAATTCAAAATTTACCGAAAGGAATGCTCCTCACTTCCCGCAGCGAGGCGGTAGCCATGCATTGCACCGCCGAGCAAGCCCGCATCATTTCCGAGCAGGTGAACCTTATGGAGCACCCCGACCTCAAGCCCATGGCCGATGAGAGGATCGTGTATCCCGAGGCCCTGACATTTATCGAAAGGCCGGCTGACATATTTACACACAATGGTGACATCTTTTTGCAGGACTACGCACAAATCACGGGCAACCGGCGCACCCTCGATTTTCCGAAAGGGGTCACCACCGTCGGCAAAGACATATACATCGAAGAAGGCGCTGTGCTCCGCCCCTGCTTTATCAACGCTGAAACGGGCCCTGTATACATCTGCGCAGGTGCCGAAGTGATGGAAGGCGTGATGATCCGCGGTCCCCTTTTCCTCGGCCCCGACAGCAGCCTGAAAATGGGAGCAAAAATCTACGGCCCCACCACCATCGGCGCGTCCTGCAAAGTGGGCGGTGAGGTGAACAACAGCATCATCGACGACTTTTCGAACAAGGGCCACGACGGATTTCTCGGCAATTCGGTGATCGGATCCTGGTGCAACCTCGGCGCCGATACCAACGTCTCGAACCTGAAAAACAACTACAGCCCGATTCGCGTTTGGGACTATGAAACAGAAGAACAAACCGAAACCGGACTCCAATTTCACGGCTTAATCATGGGCGATCACAGCAAAGCGGGCATCAACACCATGCTCAACACGGGCACAGTGGTGGGCATGAGTTGCAACATATACGGC
>JAIVHQ010000394.1 GCA_020200995.1 Flavobacteriales bacterium | reverse complement strand
CCTTTGGTCACGCCGACCTTGAAGCCGCGGATGATGGATCCGAGGTTTTTGGATTGGGGGCCGAATTTGTTTTTTGCGGCGGTCTGTTGAGCCGCAGGAATAGCCGCAAGATTTTGTAGCTCTGCTTGCGGCTCTACAGCCGCAGGTTTATCGATGATGACGATGCCGTGGGTGTGGTCGGGCATGATGACGAATTTGCCAAGGCGCACGAACGGGAAATGTTCGGGGATGGCAGCCCAACAATCGTGGGCGATCTGTCCGACATCGGAAAGGATCATCTTTCCGTTTTCTACGTGTCCGAACCAGCGCCGTGATTTGTGGGTGCAGATTGTCACGAAATATTCGCCGTTCCTGCTGTAGTCCCACCACCTTGCGCGAATGGTGTCGACGCGGTATTTGTTGCGGAATTTTCGGCGCGGATTTTTGGCCATGTGATTGAGGTTAATGGTTATTAATGGATTGGTTTCCAATTCAAATTTGCAAAAAATGATTGAAAAGGCCATGGGAGATCCTGCACGGACGTGAAAGGGGAAGGTGTCATCGGAGGTCAAAGATCCGGCCGACGCCAACGCCGGTGGTTAGTAAAACCGTCGAGACATCCGATTTTCCGGAAAGGGTTAGAGAAGTGAAAGGGTTAAAGAAGTGCAATCACGTAGGTGGGCTGTATGCATTTCCGTACTTTCGAAATATGAAAAACAGCGACATCACCACAATCGACGACATCAAAAACATGGTGGACAGCTTTTACATCGAAGTGAGAGAAGACGGGCTGATCGGCCCTGTTTTTAACGAAAAAATCGGCGACCGATGGCCGACGCACCTCGCAAAAATGTACACCTTTTGGGAAACGGTGCTGCTGGGCAATCACACTTATTTCGGGAGTCCGTTTCCGTCGCATGCGCAGCTGCCCGTGGAGAAGAAGCATTTCGATAGGTGGTTGATGCTTTTTGAGCGCACGGTCGATGCCCTATTCAGCGGCACTAAAGCGGATGAAGCGAAATGGCGGGCGGGGGAAATGGCTGAAATGTTTCAGTTTAAAATTGATCATTTGAGGAAGCGCGGGAAGGATGTGATACAGTAAGAGCTACCCAATGTTTCGTGTAAGCTGTCTTGGGGATAATTGAACCAAACGCAATGCTCGGGAGAGGGTAGCAGCAGGCGCAGAGACTTCCCGAACCAACTATTTTCGAATTTTTTTTAAAACGTTTTACCGTCTTTGACCCGATCAATTCCTCGGCGACCACGGCAGTCTCGCGCCACTTCGCGGGGTGATACCGTAACTCAACTTCACTTCCAGAAAGTGAATGCGCCTTTGCAATGCAAAATCACTGAAAGCAATCGGCGGCGAACCTTCGACAGGTCCTTCTAAGAATGACATCTCGGGCGAACCGAGGTAATGCCATGCGATTCCCACACTCAGCTGCTGTTGAAAACGCAGGCCGAATGCAGCTGAAATCCCCGAGCTGATTACCGGCTCAAACCCTATAGCATAACTTCCTGGCGTTGTTCCTGATATGCGGATCTCATCCAAGGGTATCCGGTTCATACTTATAATGTTCATGTTGGCCATTACATTTCCAAAGGCCGACACGTTTTCGTTGCTGCCTTCGAAGGCGAAGCCCGTCCTCAGGCTGAAAATATGGTACCGCTGTTGGTGGTCGGGATTTACACGGAAGGTGGACTGCTCTTCCCCGTCGCCCGGCGGCCAAATGGGCGGGGCTGTAGCGAGTGAGTCGGCAAAATCCGACGATTTGCGAAAGCCGCTGTAGGCCGCTCCAAAGTACCAGCCCGCTTCGCTATTTTCAGAAAAACCCACAAACACACCAGTGCTCAGTGAAAAACCTTGTAATGCATATCCGGCCCGTTCATTGGCAGGATCCGCAGAATGAAAATCCTGCAGCGGAAAGGCCAGGCCCGCACCGAGCTCCACGATGTAATTCTTAAAGGGCGTAGGTTCAACTCCCGAAACCAAAATCGGTCTCGGACGCAGCTCACCCGTTGCAGGATCCATGATCATTCGCGGCGACTTGAGGCTGTCGGACTCACTTTGCGCAAACACATTCCCCGAAAGGGAGAACCATGTAATGAGAAGAATGAATATTCGGAAGCGATGAAAATGCGATGTATTGCCCGAGGTTCTAATGGTTGGTTTCATAGTGTTTGCGGTTGTGGTACACAATAATAGCGCTTTCGGGCGAAATGGCAAG
>JAIVHQ010000036.1 GCA_020200995.1 Flavobacteriales bacterium | reverse complement strand
CCGCCTACCGCCTGGCAAAGGAAACTTTTATCCCACAAACGCGGATTTCGGAGATCATCAAAGGCAGGAGAAGAATTACCGCCGACACGGCCTTGCGATTTTCGAAATACTTCGGCACGAGTGCCAAATTTTGGCTGGGCTTGCAGGATGATTACGATCTGGAGGAAGGTGTAAAGCAAAGCGGGGAAGAACTCAATGGGATTAAGCCGCTTCATGGGAATGCAGCTTGAGTTAGACTGGCTTGATTAGAAAAACATCGCGGGATTTAAAGATTTCACTGATTAATCGGCAGGATTTTCAGAAAATGCCGAATGTGCTGATGCCCTAACAATATGTTGGTAGGTCGAATTTTCTCAGTCCCGCCGTGTTTTAAACAGGGTTGTGCTGTACCTACTATTAATCTTTACGCTGAGCATCTCAAGATGCTCCCTCAAAACAGGTTTGATTAAAAAGTCAATGACCAAGCGGCTGCTCTTTGAGCGCTGCACATCTTTCTCATTTACGGAGGAGGATACGACAATCACACCTACGTTTTCAGGAGATGCAAAATTTTCAATGCGATCAAGAAACCCCCAGCCGTCAAGTATAGGCATATTAATGTCCAAGAAAATCAAATTCAGTTCGTCCTCGTTATAGCGTTCCCGAAAATATTCAACAGCCGAAAGGCCGTTGTCAAAGCTTTCACAATGTGCTGAAATATTTTGCATTTGTAATGATTTACGCATGATCATGGTGTAAACAGGATCATCATCAACCAATAAGATGCGTGTTTTCATGAATCTCATGAGGCTTAATTTTCTCTTGCGTTCTGTGATGCCAAAGCAATTCCCCTTACAATTTCGTCAACCTCTTCAGCTGCCGCATAGATATTATCCAAAATCAACTCCCGTTCGGCTTCCTCAATCAAACCGTTTTTGAAGATGTTAATTAAGGCCATTAGACGGGCAACGGGTGCCCGGACAATATGCGATTGCGTCCATGCAATATTGTCAAACCGCTCATTCTGCATTTCGATGATCCGGCCCTGCTTAATCTTTGACGAAATATTCGTGGCCAGCAACATATCTACATCTTTACCCCCTATGCTAAAAGGCAAGAATACTACTTGCAGGTCGAGAATTTCACCATTTTTTGCTTTAAACTTTTTAATTTGAGTAATGCTCTCCGGGTTTTCGTCTCGCGATCTCCACTCCCTCAATAGTAATGCCTTCCCCCGCAGGGAGGAACTCAAATCTCTTAGCTTCTTTGACAAGAAATCTTTGTAGCTGTATCCAAGCTGATCTATTGCGGATTCATTGACATCAAGAAACTTGCCGGTCTCGGGATCACAGATGAATATCATTGTCGGATAGCTGTTAAATAGTTGTTTGAAACGCAACTCAGAGGCACACTTTGCCGCCTGAAGCCTGCTGAGTTTCTCTGTGCACAATATGGCATTATGGAACTCACCGGGCGTTGCAGTCTTTTTAATCAGACAGCCCGCCGCTCCTGAAGGAAGTACTTCCGAAACTTTACAGTAATGCCTTTCCGAGGTGAGTACAACCAGAGGAGCTTGCTCCGATAAAATATTTATTTGAAATTTTATATCATTCCACTTCATTTGATCGTCAGATAAATCTATCGCAATCGCGTCAAATTCTCTTCCTTCGGAAATCAAAGACTGTGCTTCTTCAAAATCTTCTGTGAGAACAAATTGAATTCCTGAAATACCTGCATTGATGTTTTCCGTAAAATAGTCGCAGTTTATAAAACTATTTTGAATCATCATACAACGAAATGCCTTTTTTTTACTTACTTCCATTTCTACCATAACATTATAAATTACCTAAATCGTTCCAAGGGTTTCTTTCGGCACGATGAATACAATACGCGAAAATTGCTTTAAGTCGACTTAAGCATCGCTAATGGAGTTATATTGGCACGAAGCGTACCGAATTGTAACTTATTTATAAATGATTTATTATCAGTAGTTAATGAAAATATTTCTTTCACATAAATTCCGAAAAACGGAAAATTTTCCGGCAAACGGAAAGAGACTCACTTCTGCAAGTGTGCGATGACCTCACCGAGTACAGCTATGATCTGATTAACCGAAACCGCCAAGTCATCGGTAAGCCCTGCGCCGAGGTTATGGTTTTCGACTTTTCTGACTGTCTTTTTCAGTGCATCGATTTCTAACACATCAATGCTCGGCTTGATCTTGTGTGCTATATCGCGGATAGTTTCCAAATCTTTCTTGCGCAAAGCCAACTGCAAGGAATCAATGTTCACAGTGGCCATATCAATGAATTCCTTCGTGATTTGCGCAGTAAAGGAACTTTTTCCGCGACCCATGCCTTCCAAAATCCTGAGGCTGTAGAGAGGCCTTACATCCGATACTTTTTCAGGGCTTACGTCAGTTAGGGGCCCCTCACCCTCTGTAAGCAATCGCGCTGCTGTCAAGGTCTCTTTAATTGTACTGAAAAAAACTTTTTCATTATAAGGTTTGGGGATATATGCGTTCATCCCGAAACTTAGATAATCTTCTCTATCTTTTTTGAAAGCATTGGCTGTAAGCGCAATGATCGGAATACGCAACTTGAGGGAATTCCGAATTACACGGGTGGCATCCAAACCGTTCATCACGGGCATCTGAATATCCATCAGGATCAAATCAAAGCGGTGTTTACGTAAAATCTCAACTGCAATTTTCCCATTTTCGGCCTCTTTTGACTGAATTCCTAAGTATTCAAGGCTTTTGACGGCAATAAGCCGGTTCATAGCATTATCTTCGACCACAAGTGCTTTCAAATTTTGAAATTCATTGGCTTCAATGTCTCTGCTTTGAACGTTTGCAGTGGGTTTACCGAACGGAAATGACAGTACAAAGCTGATAGCTGTTCCTTTATGTTTCTCGCTCTTGACATGCATCTCTCCTCCCATGAGTTGAACCAGGTCATTTGAAATCGACATTCCCAAGCCTGAGCCTTGATTCATTTGGTGTGCACTAGTTCGTTCTTGTGAAAATTTCAGAAAAACCTTTGACAAATACGCTTTGGACATGCCTATACCGGTATCTGTAACTTCAAAATACAAGCGTTGGTGTTTAACACTCTCCTTTAACAGCTTTATACTTAATGAAACACTGCCGTAATCCGTAAATTTAAACGCATTATCCAGCAGGTTAATGAGTATTTGCTTCAAGCGGGTGGCATCGCCCTCCAGCTCATGCCGTATACGCGGGTCCAGCCTCAGCTGAAAATCGAGGCCTTTCTGCATTGCCTGGCCCTTCATCAGTGCGTACGCACTATCAGTCACTTCAGCAAGGTTAAATGGCTCATGCACGATTTCCATATCACCCGACTCAATCTTGGTTATATCGAGTAAATCATTGACAAGCGCGAGTAGGTGGTCTGCTGACCTTTTGGACTCCCGGACATAGAAATGCTGATCAGACGTTAGCTTCTCCTTAGAAAGTTCCCTGATCATACCTATGATAATGTTGAGCGGGGTGCGTATTTCATGGCTCATGTTGGCCAGAAAGCGTTCTTTGGATGCCCCTGCTGCGTCAGCTGCAAACTTCGCTTCTGAGAGTTGCCTTTCCAGCATCTTTTGGGCGCTGATGTCCAAGTGTACACCAATACTTCCTACAAGCTTACCTTCATCATTGAAATTCGGTGCTCCGCTGACAAGCCAGGTCTTCTCATTACCGGCGTTGTCAGTTATTTTTAGCTCATAACTACTGCTTATTCCGTTCAAACGATCTTTGAATTTCCCGGCAAGAACCTCTTTTGCATGCTCTTCAAGCAGCAGATCTGATGCCCGATTGCCCTTCAGATCGGAAAAGGTATAGCCGGCCATCCTGCAAAAAGACTCATTGGCGTAGACAATGTTGTCATCCATGTCCACTTCTAATAAGCCCAGGTTCATGTTGGCGAGTATGTTGCGGTATTTTTCTTCCTGAATACGCAATTGCCTTTCCCATTTGGAACGGTTTCTGGCGTTGATGAGCATTTTGGAAAAAAGGAAAAGTAAGCGCTGTTCGCTCTCGCTAAATTCACGGTGCCGCTCGACTGAATCAAAACCCACAAAGCCGATAAGTTCGTTCCCGTCAGAGACCGGAAGGGCCAGCAAGCTCTTAATTCCTTGCGGCTCGAGAATTGAGCGCAACCCACCCTCAGTAATCGGGTCTAGCTTGCTAACATCAGGTATGTAAAGTGCTTCATTTTTTTTATGCCTTTCCAACCATGAAGGGAAAAGCTCGATCGGTACATCTTGCAGATTATCTATTTCCGGTACAATGCCTTCACGGCACCACTCATGGGTGTTGGAAACCGTGTCATTCACAAAATCATAATCGAATACGTAAGCCCTGTCCGCTGAAACGAGTAAACCCATTTTCTCCAGCGAATCATTGATGGTCGAATTTGTATGCTCTGTGTCGGTATTGATAAATTTAACTGCAACATCAATCAGGGTTTGCTGCATATTGAGATAATAGTATTCCTTCTCCTGAATGAGCTGCTGCTCAGTAATGTCCTTAACGATCCCATCGATACGCTCCGGGGACCCGCCTGTGCCATAAATGTATTTGCCTTTGTTTTGGGCCCATTTGGTTTTTCCGGTGGGTGTCAGTATGCGGTAGGTTACGTTGTACCTCCCTGTTTTATCCAGTTGGTCGAATATCGACGCTTTAACGTCTCTATCATCCGGGTGGATCACCCTTTCCCATAAAGTACTGTCGCGCAACCATTCACGGGCGGGTATTTCGTACATGTCCTCAACCGAGGGAGACACGAAAAGTATTTCGTAGTTTGGCACTCCAATAGACCATACCACCTCCGACATCTCGTTAAGAATACTTTCCAGCTTTGCTGAAGTCCGATTCAGTTCGCGCTCCTGTTTCTTCCTGGAAGAGATGTCTCTGGCATTGGTTACCACGAAACTCTTTCCGTCTACTTTAATGAGGCATGTGGTTACCTCTGCCGGAATCTCTTCACCGGTTGACTGATCGATGCTGACCCGCTCCAAAACAACCTGTCCCTTGTCTTTCAGTTCACCCAAATGTGCTTGCCAACGGTCCGGATCTATGAAAAGGGCCTCAAAGTCATTTATGCTGTAATCAGAAACCTTATTACGGTCTATCCCCGAACGGGCGGCAGCCGGCAGATTGGTGTAAATCAATCTGCCTGATTCCTCATAAACATGTATCGCATCCGATGACCGATCGAACAGCCTCAACATAGGCCCGAGCCGTTCTTTCTCTCCGAATCTGCTCAGGTCTTTACCCAGCTTGAGCGTCAACCGATTGAGCTGCAAAAGGAATTCCGCGCCAATTGGAGATTTCCGCAAAAGAACCATACGGCCGTAATCCGAAAGTGACAGCACATAAAACAAATCGCCATTTGACTCAAAATAGAAAGGGGAATTTTCTTGCCCTTCTGATTGTGCAGGCATTGCGCTCAGCATGCGCTCCCCAATCGGACTTTCGACAAGAGCGGCAGGCCGCACAAACTTTAGGCTATCATTGTCATAAAGGGCTACTCCGAAACATTTGAGCTTCTGCATATACATGTCGCACACTTCCAAAATCTCGTCATCTGAGCCTGTTCTAATACTTTGACTTATCGCGAGCTCCAGAAGTAGTTCTGTATTTAAATTGTCCCCGTTCATAGCGAAACAAACCCGATTTTATTCGAAAACTTCAATGGATAATAAATTGAATTCAATTTCCTTACGGCATAAAGAATGCTGATCTCGGCCTCATCGCTCCGGGGATTTCGTGCCTTTTCCCAAAACAATGTTCGGAGAATAAACCGGGCGAATTCAGACCTGTGCACAATTTCACAGGCAAACAAGTTGTTACTTACAGGAAACTCCCATGCGCCTTCCCCTCCGCCTAAAAATGATTCGCAAAAGGCACCTGCAATGCTTGCACCGACATCTTTTATTCGCTCAGCCACAATTCAATTTTTTTTCCGCTACAAAGCACCCCCCCTTCAATCGTGCCGCCCTTCATGCCTGTGCTGTATCTAATGCTCCCGTTTATAGCATTTATCCGAAAAGCAATCCTGTCTGTCGTAACAGATTTGTGGCTCAGTTCCGAAAAGGCGCTCAATATTCCAGAAAAGGGACAGCCGCTCTCAGAAGCAAAGCGCAACGGGAAAGCCACCTCCGCGTTGTACTGAATGTACTTCCGATATTCTTCAAAGCCGACAATATTTGATCTGTACACCGTTCAGGTTATTAATAATTGCCCCTTTTTTAAAAGGTCATAAATTTTAGTCTTACTAATGGCCAATTGTTGAGAAACAAAAACAACGTTATTGTTATACTCCTTCATGTAATGTGAAATGATCTCAATCTCGTGTTCTTTCAAGGTCTTCGGCCTGTTCAGGTAATCCGAATCGGATGTACTATAGGGAAAGCTGAGATCATCAGACGTAATCACTTTTGATTCAGCCATCACGCTTGCCAGCTCGATAACGGATTTGAGTTCTCTCACATTTCCGGGCCAACTGTGCTTTTTAAGCTTCTCTTTAGCACCCTCACTAAGCGAAGAGACATCGGAACCGACACGACTGTTAAAATCGTCCAGAAAAAACTTAGCCAATATGAGAATATCGTTGCCTCTCTCCCTGAGCGGAGGCAATACTATCGGCAACCCTATAATCCTGTAAAATAAATCTTCTCTGAAATTGCCCTTCTTCACCTCCTCCGCAAGGTTTTTATTGGTTGCGCAGATAAGCCGAATATCAACCTTCAAAGGCTTGTTACCGCCTACCCGCACAATCTCCCTTTCTTGCAATACCCTGAGTAATTTACTCTGCGTGGACAAGTTCAGCTCCCCGATCTCGTCGAGAAACAATGTACCTCCTTGTGCAGCTTCAAATTTGCCCGGCTTTGTTTCAAAGGCTCCCGTAAATGCCCCTTTTTCATGTCCGAAAAGATCGCTTTCGGCCAGTTCAGGTGGTATGGCTCCCATGTTCACTGCTACAAAGGGCTCTTTATTTTTCACACCGTTGAAGTGTATCGCTTTTGCATAAACTTCTTTTCCCGTGCCGGTTTCACCTGAAAGCAAAACGTTAATATTGGAATCAATCGCTTTTCGCAAGGGTTTAAAGGTGCTTTGCATCGCATCACTTTGTCCTTTAATACTGCTGCCTATGTTGAATTTTTGCCCTAACTGATCGCGCAAATCCTCAACCTCTTCCTTTAAATCGAGATTTTGGCGAATCTGAAAAAGTGACCTCCACAGGTACTCTCTGGTGTATTCATTTTTTACGATATAATCAGTTGCGCCCGCCTTCAACAATTCGACGGCAACGCTGATTTCTTCTTGCCCGCTGATAATGACTATCGGAAGATCTTCATTTTGAACCCTGATGGATTCTACAATATCCTTTCCGTTCAAATCAGGCATCCTAAAATCGACACAAACAATATCAGGCAATAGGAACAGATTCGACAAAAGCTCCTTTCCGGAAGTATACAGCGTGGGTATAAAATCCGGATAAAGCGATAAATGTTGTAAAAGAATACTGCCGTACCAAGGATCGTCCTCGGCAATAAAAACTTTGAGTCTTTTGCTTTTCATTTTTGATCCCTCACAGCAACATAACGTTCACGAAGGCGGTCGAATTTAAGGATTGCTTTTCGGAAAGCCAAACGGTTTCTCGGATCCGAGACTTAGCTCTCTGATGCGCATCAGATTCAATTTGCACTTTTCGAATCAATGCTGCGGGTGCTTAGAAGTCCTTCAGAAGAATTAAAGTTAAAAATCGGAAGGCGAACTCCATCACTAAAATATTGTCTCCTCTCTGCAAGTTCGTCGGGGAATTGAGGTCTTCATTTCTTGCTCCGAGCTATAACCAATGTGGGGCGATTTTAGTCTCCTTTCAATACATTTGACCGCCCGAAAACCCGGCAAGTTAAATGAACCGCATCCGCATCGACCCATTTGTGCTCACCCTCCTGGCTGCCGTAGTGCTGGCCTACTTCTTTCCGCAATGGGGCGGCAGGGAGAGCCCGCTGCCGATGGATGCGATTGCAAGCGTGGGGATCGCGCTGATCTTTTTCTTTTACGGATTGAAACTCGGGCCGGAAAAACTCAGGGCCGGACTGCGCAACCCGAAACTCCACCTGCTCATTCAGCTCAGCACTTTTCTGCTGTTTCCGCTCATTGTGCTCGCCTTCTATCCGTTTGTGAAAGGGGACGAATCCGAAAACCTCTGGCTGGCCTTTCTCTTCCTCGCGGCATTGCCGAGCACGGTGTCAGCTTCGGTGGTGATGGTATCCATAGCTCGGGGCAACCTGCCCGGCGCCATTTTTAACGCCAGCATTTCGGGTCTGATC
>JAIVHQ010000176.1 GCA_020200995.1 Flavobacteriales bacterium | reverse complement strand
CAAAACGAGCTACCAGGCCCTGGAAGAAATTGAATTTCTTCAGGGTGCGGAGACAGTGAAGATCGACCATTTTGTGGTAACTGATTCTTTTAAACCCGAAGTGAGCTTCAGCCTGTTCGGCCGCCGCTCTGCCTATCGAAAAGAAAAACCTATGTCGATATTCGGTAGTTTACGTGCCACATTCAAGCGCGTATAGTTGCGATGCGCATACTCTTCCTCACCACCCAGCTCCCTTACCCTCCGGTAAGCGGTGGCGTCATTAAAACATGGCGCCTGGTCTCGCACCTGGCCCGCAAAGAGGAACACAATTTTCAGTTGATTTTTCCATTGAAAAATGATGACGAAGAGCATTTGCCTGCCTTTCGGCAAAACCTCCCGGAGGCCGAAGTATTCGCAGTTCCCGTAAGCCGTGAACGCAGTGCAGTCAACCTCTTGAAAAGCTACCTCGCAGCGCCGAGCCTGAATGTGTACCGCAACGCAGATGGGCGGCTGGCCGATAAAGCACGTGAATGGGGCCGTGATGCTGATCTGATTTTTGTAGACCATTATGAAATGGGGCAGTACATACCGCGTGAAAAACGCTGTAAGGTGATCCTGCACCAGCACAACGCTGAATATGTGATGTGGGAGCGCCTTGCAGATTTTGAGCTGAACCCAATAAAGCGCATGCTCATTAAGCTCGAGGCCTCGAGAATTAAAAAGACCGAATTGAAGTACGCTGAAAAAAGCGACTTGGTCCTGGCCGCTCCCAACGATATAGCCGCCCTCATCGGTATCGGTGTCGATTCCGATAAATGCGAAACCACTTTTCACCTCGGCGAAGATTTTATGCTCGACCTGCCCGCACTTTCCTTTGAAGGTTCGGAAAAAGCACTTCTCTTTGTCGGCACCCTAACGTGGGAGGCCAATGTAGACGGACTGCTCTGGTTTCTCGATGCTGTGTGGCCCCTGGTCTTAAAAAAGCATCCCGGCCTGAGGTTTTACATCGTGGGAAAAAATCCGGATCAGCGGCTGAAGAAGGCGGCAGAGGGCGAAGAAAATATCGAGCTCACGGGTTTCGTAGAAGACTTAGAGCCCTACCACAATCTCGCTCGGGTATTTGTGATTCCCCTTCGATTTGGGAGCGGGATCAAAGTGAAATTGCTCAATGCCCTCTACCGAGGTTTGCCGGTTGTGACCACCGAAATCGGCACAGAAGGCATTGACGTAGCCAACGAAACAGACCTCTACTCCACCTCCGTACCCGAAAAACAGGCGGAGTATATCGACATTCTTCTCACACAAAAAGCGAAGTGGAATGCGATGAGTAAGGCCGCGCGCGAGCTGTCGAAAAAATATACCTGGGAAGCCTTGCTCGAAAAGCACGACGGTGAAATATCAGCTTTGATGAACCGCTGATCATGCCCCTCCGCCGGAATGGTGTGGGTTCAGCCTCAATTTTTTCCCTTCCGGGAAAGCTCCTTTACAGCAATTTTGATGAATGCTGCATCATCCACCAGGTAGCGCCTGACCATTCGGCGAGGCTCGCTGATAAGCCTGTGAACAAACTCGATACCGAGCTTTTGCCAAATCTTCGGAGCACGTTTCTTCACACCGTGGTAAAATTCGAATGACGCGCCCAGTAAAAACACCTTCGGTAAGGGGAGCCCCTGACGTGAAAAGTGCTCAAAAATATGAAGCGCGATGTACTCCTGCTTCGGGAACCCCAAGCCAATAAATACATAGCCCGCATCAAACCCGGCGAGGCATTGCTCCACCTCCTTTTTCACATTTCCAAAAGCATCATCATCGCCGAGGCCGAAGAACGGAGGAGCATAGTACTTTATATTCTCTTTACGTTCACTTACAAAACGCTTCCCCAGGTTGGCATCAGGCAGGATGAAGCATACTTTCTCGCTCGGATGCGCTTTGAGCAGCTTCCATATCTCGGGGAAAAAATCGCTGCCGGTGAGCCGAGCGGGAAGTGAGCTCGACTTATTCTTGAGCTTACTGAGGGTCACAATGGGGCCTCCGTCGGGCAGAATCCACTGGGCTTTGCTCAGCTCGGTTTTGAGGGAAGCGTGCTCCCTGCGCTCCAGCTTTACGACCTGATCTACATTTGGGGTGATCATCAACGGGATTCGCCCTTCGTCACAACGCTTGAGCTCAAACACGTTTTTCGCCACCTCAACAACATTGCGAAAAGGCTGAAATCCAAGACCGAACATTTCTACCC
>JAIVHQ010000240.1:9469-15850 GCA_020200995.1 Flavobacteriales bacterium | reverse complement strand
TACCTTTTGCAGTAATTCGGCCGCTGCTCACCGCGCGCAGCATGTGAATGTTAAAAGAGGTGGTGACAAGAAAAAAGTCAGTGACCGCCGAATTGGCTGCGAAGTATGCCGCATCATCGAGCATTTTGAAATATACCGATCCGTGCACAGCGCCCATGCCATGGTGGTAGCTGTCGGCGATATCGAGGATGATTTCAGCCGTTCCGTCTCCCGTATTAAGTTTAGCCGATGGATAGAGCCGGGCGTTGATCCGCGCTTTTGAAAAAACGGTATCGAGCCGATTGAGGTGTTGATCTTCGTTGGGCATGGCCGTGGTTAATTTGAAAGTGAATTTCTCGCTTTAAATCAAAAAATGCAAAGCTAAAAGGATGGGCGGATATTTATGTTTTTCATCGGTGGCGCCCGATTAAAAAATCCGGGCGCGGTTTTTGTCATTCAAATAACGTAGTCTCGATTTTAATTGCTGAGACTGAAGAGGGATCAACAAAACAAAACCCATTGATTTGCGTTTTAATCTTGAGTTTAGGTAGTGAAGAAGCTTTAAATCTCACATATTGAAATTTCAGCACCGAGGGCTACTGTGAAGAAGTAGTTAGCAAGAGATTAGCGTTTGGCCCTGAGGATCATGGTTGATTAGGTTTTGGTTTAAGTTCCGTCCGGCATTCTGCCGGTATAGGGCCATACGTAAAAAGGGAGTCTCCTGAGGGAGGCTCCCGTTTTTTTTTGACATTTTGTTACAACTGTGCTTGCCACGTTCACAACCCTCGCATTCGTGTTTTGTGGCTTACAGGTGAGGTGGATATAGGTGCATTAGCGCCATTCCTTAGTTGCATCCATTGCGGAATATGTGCGAATTTTTTTTACCCGCCTTTTTGTCAACGTAAATAGGTTACGTTCCCTCAGCTGACCTTGGCATCAAAATTAAATGCCATGACAGACTTAGGCTTCAACCGTTTCAATGTGTTTCACATCGTGATCAACCCGCAATTGCAGGGCTACCCGCCTGCATTTATGATTTGTCGTGAAATGCGCGGAACCAAGCCTTTTGAATACGCCATTGGGGTGAGCCTCGTACAACTCAACGACCTGCTAATGAAGCGCGCCACCAACGCCGACCGCCTCGCCGTATCCGAACTCCTCGCTGATGCCTTGATGAAGGGGTGTCAAACACAAACACTTCGCGTTCAAAAGACCCTGGGGCACCCGCTTACCTTGGTCGGCCCGGATGTCGACACCACCTTGTGCCGCTTCGTGGCCGAGCCCGATGAGGCCGAAAAGCCCCTGTATTTTTTTCGGTTGGGGAATGGGTGAGGGGTCCGGGGAATTTTCTTTGGGCAGGGTTACTCCCTGCGGTCGTGAGATCGCCTTCGGCTAAGTTCGAACCTACGACCTTCTCGCTGAAAAGGCGGGACGCGATCATCCGTTCGATTCTAACCACCTTCGTATTCCCCTGCCCTCGATTTGTCCTTCAAGCTTTACTGCTTCCTTTCGATCAGAAACTGATATTAATTTCACTAAAGTCCAAGGAACCCCGGCTTTGGTTGCCTTGGAGCGGCCTTGGTTGTGGCGTTCGAGTCGATCTTCCATATCTGCCGATTCGCCGCAATAATATTTGCCGCTGACCGCACTGTGCAATATGTAGACAAAATGCATGAGGGTAAAAACAGAAAAAGGGGCCGTTTCTGACGAAACAGCCCCTTTAAGTCGGGGTGGCAGGATTCGAACCTACGACCTCCTGCTCCCAAAGCAGGCGCGATACCGGGCTACGCTACACCCCGAAATTTTTTGCAGTGATTCGGACACTGGCGATGTTGATACGACCTTCCCGCTTTTTCAGCGGGACACGATACCGGGCTACGCTACACCCCGAAATTTTTTGCAGTGATTCGGACACTGGCGATGTTGATACGACCTTCCCGCTTTTTCAGCGGGACGCGATACCGGGCTACGCTACACCCCGAAACGGGAGCGCAAATATACAGTTATTTCTTTCGATGGCACAACTAAAATCGAAGAGAAATTAAATTAATAGGTGCCAACCGAAAGCATCACCAAAGTGCAGCTCTCCTGGCAGGGAATTCCTGCCGCTTCGAGCTCGGCAATGGTGTCGCTGTCTTCTGCACCCGGGTTGAAAACAACTCTTCGCGGGTGGAGTGCAAGAATGTAATCTTTCCAGCGTGCATGGTGCCGGGGGTGCACGTATACCGAAACGGTGTCGACATCATCGATGTGCGGAAAGTCTGTTCGAATTGTTGTGCCTTCGATCTCACCTTCGCTCAATCCGACGGGAATTACATCGTGTCCGTGCTTTAACAGAGAAACGACTGCTCTGTAGGAGTATCTGTGGGGCTGGGGGCCGGCTCCTGCTACTATGGTCTTTTTCATCGATGGCAATGTTTAGGAATACAAAGGAATAAAAAAAGAAGGGCCCCCATGCAGCCCTTCTTTGATTTTGGAGGCCCTGCCGCCTCACGAATTGCTCATAGCGCAGGATCGTAGGAGAATTGCTTCTCCGGAATGATGAACTCACCTTCAGGGGTGCGAATCATCAGATAGAATTCTTTGCACAAAAAGTTGATGCTGTGGGTAAACTTACGCTGGTTTAAGTAGCAATCCCAGGCGGTTTAAGTAGCAATCCCAGGCGTACAAGGCCAGCCGCTTAACGGCATTCCATGAGTAGGCATTCAAGCCTGTGGGACGGGGAAATGAATTGACGAATCGGTGTGCTTCTGCTAAATTTTTCATGGCTCTTTGTTTTTTTGATGATACAAAGGACATGGAGCAGAACGTAACGTATTTACGTTGTAGTTTTTTTCTGAAAATCAACTGATAAAAGTAGATTTAGACCCCTCTCAAGGTTTAGATTTTACCTGATGCTTCATTCGATGAATCGTCAATGTGGTCTGCAATAGCGCGACACCCCGACGCAATTGTCTACGTGGATCACTCCGCAATTTTGATTACGAGGAAAAGGCTGTGTCGTACCGGGATGAAAATATCTGCAGATTCTAGCCAACAACAAACATTACCACTTGCATGACGAATCCGAAGCTCGAAATTTGGAACCCGTCGTAAACCGCGAGGAAATAACGAACGAATCCGTCCATCTGCCTTCCTAAATTTTAGCACGCGCACCAGCGCGCCATTCCTGTCGACAAGGTTTCAGAACCCTGCTATTCCACCTTCGTCAAAAAAGTCACTTCGACTGCAACTTCGCCTTTATCCAATAAGTCGTCCCGTCGTCGTTGTCCGTGATCCCCGAAGCAGTGACGGAACCGTCAGGGTTGCGCCGGCCCTCCACGGCTTCGATTTTTCCCGTGAAGGGGGTGCCATCGGGTCGCATGACACGCGCGCAAAATTGGGGCTCTGACCTCTCCTGACTCAAGTCAAGCAGACCGATGAAGCTCCCTTTTACCTTGCCGTCGTCTATGGCATTGTCGGTGACTTCTACTGAAGCGGAGAAAATGATGAGGCCGCCCGGGAGGGTGGAAGCACCGGAAAAACGCGCCGAATCGCCTTCTATTGAAGGTAAAACGAAGCGTCGACGTTCGAGGCTGAGATTGTCGGTAGTGCCTGAGGTGAGGAAGTGCTCAAACCCCTTTCCGGGAATGCGGTACAGCTCATTGTTCTGCCTGTTTAGCAGCAGAAGCTCGCCATTGCCGAAAGCCGCACCTTCGAGATTCATCTCTTTTTTGCCCAAATCAGCGGCCCTGCGGAGCCATGCAAAGAAGGCTGTGTCAGCGGGGAGGCGTTCGGGGCTGAGGGAGGTGTTCGGGTTTACAAGCATCAACACATCCCGCTGCGGCGATTTACTGCCCGAACTGAAGATGATCAGCGCGGTATCCCCGTTGAAGGGAATGGCGGCAATGGCCTCGAAATCGGGCTTTACCGGTTTCAGAATTCTTCCATTCACTACATTGGAGCTGTCCCACAACTGAATTTTATCAATCACTTCGCCTGCGCTGCCGAGGATGTGGAGAAATGCATCATCGTCGCCGGCTGTGTAATATCTGCCTCCGACCATGGCCATGCCCGATCCTGAAGCAAAGCCGGGGATGAGTTTTTCGGATGTCAATTCAGCGGAGGACTCGGGCTTGTCGCCTGAGCATGCCATGAAAAGCAACGTTAATGCAATAAATGAGAGAGCTCTTGGCATGTAATTGTGCCTTTAGATTAATCTTGCTACAAGATTAGTGAGATTCTTTCGAGCAGGTGTAAACCGAATGTTAAGGAAATTCGGAATTGACTTTTTGTAGAAATTACTGCCTGTTCCGGAATGAAATTCAAAATTTTTTCGTCGGGTGATTTATAGCCCTCGTCAGATGCGAATATGGCCTTGGCGTTCATACCTGCTTTTTGAAACAAATTGTCTCCACAGACCCAATTGGATGGCGCAGGCCGGCACCCGCAGCAGGTGTCCATTTCGTGCGATGTGACCCTCAAAAAGAAACACGCATTTGAAAAATAGCCTGTCAGTCGCATGAGCCAAATATAAAATAAGAAAGAGATTTTGCCCGGATACCTGAGAAAGCCCTTTCCGAAATTTTTCACAGCTGGAAATCCGGCAACGACCAAACCGATGATGTGATCGTGGCGGCGATTGCCTTGTAGTGCTTAATGTTCATTTTTAAGTAGCCACAAAATCGATGAGGTCGTCTTCATTTGGTGCAAACCAAGTAGTGTTTTTCAAGGTATAGCATGGAAGGATCGATTTCAATATTCAATTTAAATTGAATAAAGTTTAATTTTAGTTGAATATTATTTATGTTTGCATCTAAATAATTCAAGCATAAATGAAACAACTTCCCGTCCGATGTCCGAGTTGTTCTTCAGTCCTCAAGGTGCGTAAGCTCGCCTGTAGTGCCTGTGATACCATGGTGGAAGGCAGTTTTGACCTTGGAGTATTTACTTACCTCAGTCCCGAAGAGCAGGCTTTTGCACTCACTTTCGTGAAAAACAGCGGGAGCCTGAAGCAGATGGCTTCGGAATTGAAACTTAGTTATCCCTCTGTGCGCAATATGCTCGACGCCCTCATCGAGCGGATGCGCGAAATTGAAATTGAAATTCAAAAATCAACTTAATTCTCCGGCCGTGATGAAAATGCTGTTTAATCCTTTTGAGCGATATGCGGGAATTCAGGCCCTGACCGCAGGGGTTGTTATCGCCGTGCTTGCGGCCCTCGGGGCTTCGTTTTTTCAAACCCGATTCGACGGTGTTTTGGATGCGCATTACAACAGCGGAGACGTAGAGTTTGTCACCGCAATCAGCGATCAACTCATCAATGCCTCTTGCGCGTTCATCATCTTTTATGCGTTATCCGTTATATTGGGCGCGCGCGGCTTGCGTCCGATTGATATGCTGGGCACATTGATGCTCGCACGGGCGCCTTATGTGCTGATGCCACTTGGAAATGTGGGGGGCTATATGTCTGCACATGGAGAGGCTGTGATGAAAAGCATTGAGAGCGACCCGCTAAATCCCGATCTCGGGCCCATACTTGCCATGCTTCCTGTGATATTGCTGTCCATTGTGCTTGTGGCTTGGATGATTGCACTGTTTTTCAACGCCTGGAAGGTGTGCACAAACTTTAAAGGCGTGCGCCTTATCGGCGGTTTTATTGCGGCATTGTTTTTGGCAGAAGTCCTTTCTAAATTAGTATTGGCACTCATTTAAATTTAAACACCATGAAACGTATCATTTTTACTCTTTCGATTTTTATTGCTGCCTTGCTCACGATCCCTGTTCAGGCCCAGGAGTTTTCAGGCTCCTGGAGTGGCGTGCTCGATGCGCGGGGTACCCTTATCACTTTCATCATTCACTTCAAAGAGAATAGCGGTGACTATACATCCGAGTTCGACAGCCCCGAGCAGAGCGCCTTCGGCATTCCGTTTGATTCCACGAATGTGAAAGGAAACGAGGTGAGGTGCATCAAGGTCGATGCGGGGATCATCTACGAAGGCACCCTCGATAAGGGTGTTATCAAGGGCACATTTACACAGGGAATCATGGAATTGCCCCTGGAATTGGAGCGCAAAGAGAGCGGTTATATGGAGCCACAGCGGCCGCAAACTCCACAGGAGCCCTTTCCTTATCGCTCGGAGGAAGTGGAAATTTCCAATCCCCTGGCAGGCATTATTTTACGCGGTACCTTGACTCTACCCGAAGGCCAGGGGCCGTTTCCCTCAGCTGTGCTCATCACCGGTTCGGGTCCCCAAAACCGCGATTGCGAAGTGGCAGGCCACAAACCCTTTCTGGTACTCGCTGATCATCTGACCCGCAACGGTATCGCCGTACTGCGCTACGACGATCGCGGAACGGCCGGCTCCACGGGCCGTTTCGACGGTGCCACCACTTCCGATTTTGCAGATGATGCAGAGGCGG
>JAIVHQ010000240.1:0-9373 GCA_020200995.1 Flavobacteriales bacterium | reverse complement strand
GCGGAAAGATCGCGGGTGCCGGCGCCAAAGAAATCGAATCTGCCGTTTCCCAAGCTGCCAATCCCTGGGTGCGCTATTTCCTGAAGTACGATCCCGAGCCTTCACTCGCTGTGATCCACTGTCCCGTGCTGGCGCTCTATGGCGGTAAAGATGTGCAAGTGCCTGCCGCTCAAAACCAACCAGCGGCAGAAAAGATATTTAAGCGGGGAGGCGTGAACGCCGAGGTCCGCGTTTTTCCCGAATGCAACCACCTTTTCCAAACTGCGCGCACGGGAGCCGTGAGCGAATACGGAGAGATGGAAGAGACCATGTCGCCCGAGGTGTTGGGTGCCGTCGCCGACTGGATCCTTGGTCTTTGAGTGTTTTTTGAACTGATCAATACACTTATGTGGCTGGATCATAAAGTTCGATAAGCAACTCCTTAGATCAAGCAGAATGCATGGGCGCATGCAGTTCTAAAAAGCAAGTCCTTGGATCAAGCCGCAGGCATGACAGCATGCATGATAGCGGACTATATGGACAGTCACTATCTGGCGATAAATCCTCCGTCCATTACCAATTCCTGCCCCGTCATAAAAGCCGCTTCTTCAGTGCACATCCAGATCACACCGGAGGCAATCTCATCCACATGGCCCATTCGGCCCACTGGCTGCATCTCCTTCATGGCCTCGAGCCCCTCGGCACTTCCTCCCGAAAATCGGTCGATCATACTGGTGTACACCACCCCCGGACAGATAGCGTTGACCCGAATATTGTGCTTCGCGTAGTCGAGGGCCGCTGTTTTTGACAATCCAATCACACCGTGTTTGCTCGCGGAATAGGCGGGAATTCCTTCAAAACCGACTTTCCCTGCTGTGGATGAGCAATTGATAATCACCCCACCGGAGTTGTGCATCATGGCACCAATTTCGTATTTCATGCAGTAGAAGACGCCGTTGAGGTTGATGTCCATCACCCGCTGCCAGTTTTCAAAACTGCATTCGCCTGTGGGGGCTTGCTCACCTTNGTCGTATTTTTTGAGGGTGAACTCGATGAGTTTTTGGACTTGTTCTTTGTCGGATACGTCACACTTGAAAAAGGCCGCACGGAGTCCTTGATTCTCAATCTCGGATACCACGTGTCGACCTTCGCTCTCCGCCACATCCGAGACCACCACTGAGGCGCCTCTTTCGGCAAATGCCATGACCACAGCTTTTCCGATGCCCTTGGAGCCCCCCGTTACGATGGCCGTTTTCCCGATGAAGAATTTTTCCTTGCTCATGTTTTTTGTCTTTTTTGTTTCCTAAAATTAGCAAGAAATGCGGGCGGCATAGATGATATCCGTCAGGCCGGGAACTGATATTTGTCAGGATCCATTAGGGAGCCAGAACCCTGAAAGGAATTTTGCGTGGGTTGTGCCGTCACTCGATAAGTATGCTCGGGGATGTTTTGGCCGAGGAAATCCGCGGGTGTTTCACAGCGAGGTTGCTTTTGGATGGATGGGGTGGATTTGAATGTTGGTCAATCAGGAAATGAGTAGGATTATCCGTTTATTGTTGGAGATGAAATGTTTCAGATCAAAGAGATCGTCAGCTCGAGTGTTTTTCAGCCCTTTTGAGATGTTTCTACTTTAGAGGAAGATTGGGTTGGGCTAAAAAAATGTATCGAGAGCGCCTATAATCGCAATCTTTGATGCCAACGGGTCTCGATTATTCCGCTGCGCTCCATGAGATGCTTATCAAGGTATCCACTTCGTGGATGCCATAAAGTACGCGAAGTTCATTTTTCCCGGCATTGAAGTTTTCGCGGCAATGGGAGGTTGGCCCGGCCGGGAAAAACACTCGACCTGACGGTTCTTTTATAATCTGAGGGTTGTACTCCGAAACATGACTTTAAATGGCAATTAAGCAAAATTTTATTCATTCAAAACGTGTTGGATATAAGAGTACTCATTAGCAGAGATGGTGAAAAAGTGAACGCCTGCATGAGGTTTCCCGAGGTGCACATGTGCGCTCAAAATAGATTTCCAACCTCATACCTGAACTTGAATACATTCTCAAAAAATAATTTCCACACCTCCGCGTTTTTCAGCAGAATTCCGGCATACATTTGCCACCCTCAACCGATCTGTTTTTAACTGCTAACAACCTCTACGTGTCGCCTGACTCCCGATGCATCCGATTTTTACTCTCTGCAATTTTTATCTTGACTTTGCTCACGTCTGCAATCGGGCAAAACGCTACAATTTCCGGCCACATCACCGATGCCGCAACAGGTGAAGCACTGATCGGAGCCACGATTTACGACTTCAAATCGGGAAAGGGCGCGGTGGCTAACAATTACGGTTTTTACAGCCTCACCCTTCCCGCCGACAGCGTTTCGCTCAGGATTTCATACGTCGGTTATCAAACTCAAAATGAGAAACGGAAGCTCGATGGCAATGTGGTGTTGAGTTTTGAGCTTTCGGGAAGTGCCATGCTCGAAGGTGTGGAGGTGGTTGCAACGCAGAATGACAACGAGCTCGAGCGGTCTCAGATGAGCACCATTGAGATTTCGCTCGACAAAGTCAAAAGCCTGCCGGTGCTGCTAGGTGAGCGCGATGTGCTCAAAACAATCCAACTCCTTCCCGGCGTGCAAAGCGGGATGGAGGGGGCTTCGGGCATATACGTGCGCGGCGGCGGTCCCGATCAAAATCTTATTCTTCTCGACGGTGTGCCCGTGTATAACGCCAACCACCTCTTCGGTTTTTTCTCCATTTTCAACACGGATGCCATCAACTCCGTGCGCCTCATCAAGGGTGGATTTCCCGCAGAATACGGCGGCCGCCTCAGCTCGGTGATCGACATGCGGATGAAGGAAGGAAATTCCAAAAAGATACATGGCGAGGGCGGCATCGGCCTCATTGCCTCGCGCCTCACGATCGAAGGCCCCATCATCAAGGACAAAACTTCGTTTATGGTTTCGGGGCGCCGCACTTACATCGATGTATTGACGCGCCCCATCATCCGCAGCCAGGGCGAGGGGATTGATGGCGGGTATTATTTCTACGACCTCAATGCCAAGGTGAACCACAAGTTTTCAGACCGCAGCCGTCTGTTTTTGAGCGGTTACTTTGGGCGTGACAGGTTTTTTGTAAAAGACAGCTACTCGGCGCGCAGCGCTCAGGAACCCTATACCGAAACACTCGAAGCGGGTCTCGGCTGGGGCAACGCCATCGGAGCCCTGCGGTGGAACTATATTTTCGGACCGAGGCTTTTCAGCAACACCACGCTTACCTACAGTAGTTACGATTTCAATGTGGGTTCGCAATTTGAAAGTGAGAGGGTCGAAAACGGTCAAACCATCAATTCGAGCCAGAGTATCGAATACCTCTCGGGCATTCGCGATTGGAGCGCGAAAATCGATTTTAACTACTTCCCCGATCCCGACCACAGCGTGAAGTTTGGTGGCGCTTACATTTACCACACATTCAATCCGGGCATCAACAGGTTTGAAGAGAATGACGGCGTGGCACGTCAGGACACCTCCTTCGGGTCTAACCGGATTTTTGCCCACGAGTTTTACACCTACATCGAAGACGACTGGCGAATTAATGAGAAATTTAAGGTGAACGGCGGAGTCCACATTAGCGGATTTTCGGTAAACTCCAAAGAATATTTTTCATTCCAGCCGAGGGTGAGTGGTCGCTACCTTGTCAACAACCGCACCGCGGTAAAAGCGTCCTACGCGCACATGGCCCAGTTTCTCCACCTGCTCACCAACACCGGCATCGGGTTGCCCACCGACCTTTGGGTACCGCCTACCGAGAACATCAAGCCCCAGCTGGCCCACCAGGTGGCTGCGGGTGTGGTGCGCGATCTTCCCGCAGATTTTTCCGTGAGCTTTGAGGCCTATTATAAGTACATGGAAAACCTCCTCGAGTACCGCGACGGAGCGGGATTTTTCGGCAATGCCACCGACTGGCAAGGACAGGTGGAATCGGGCAGGGGGTGGAGCTACGGCGGCGAACTGCTCCTGGAAAAGAAAATGGGGAAAACCTCCGGCTGGATCGGTTACACCCTTTCCTGGACGAACCGACAGTTTGAAAACATCAATTTCGGAGAGGTATTTCCCTACCGCTACGACCGCCGCCACGACATTTCGCTGGCTCTCACCCACACCTTTAGCGAGCGCGTCGATGTGGGCATCGTGTGGGTGTATGGTACGGGCAATGCGGTCACCCTTCCACTGGAGCGCTACCGCCGACTGTCGGGCAGCGGCGACTTTTTTCGCGGAGCTGAAGTGGGCCACATCGAATCTCGAAACAACTACCGCATGCCCGCCTACCACCGCCTTGATCTCGGCGTAAACCTGCACAAAGAAACCCGCTACGGCAGCCGCACCTGGAGCTTCGGACTCTACAACGCCTATAGCCGTCAGAATCCGTTCTTCCTCTATTTTTCAAACGACCGGGAGGGCAATCAGCGCCTCACCCAAGTGGCGCTCTTCCCGCTCATACCTTCAGTGATGTATAATTTCAGATTTTAATGTGACATGAATACTCCGACCCTGTTCTTCCGCATTTTGATTGCATCGGCATTGCTGCTTTCAACCGGTGCTTGCACAAAGTTCATCGACTTCGAAGGCGAGGATTCCACCCCGCGCCTCGTTGTAAACGGCGCTTTTCAACCCGATTCGGTTTTCGAAATCGAGCTCTCCAACAGCCTCGGATTTATCGACATTTCTCAGATTCAACCCCGCACCGACGGCAGTGTTGCCGTGTACGATGGCAATGGAAGTTTCGTGGATTCGCTTACCCACATCGGCGACGGAAGGTACCGCAGCAATGTGACGGCCGCAGTCGGCAACACCTACACTGTGCGCGCATCCTCCGGCGCTTTTGGGGAGGTTTCCGCAACCGACTACATCCCCGATATCATGCCGATCGACAGTTGGGACACCGCCTCTGCTGCGAGCAGCGACCCCTTTTTCGATAACAGCGGTCTCGACATCTTTTTCACCCTCAGTGACCCGGCGGGCAGCGAAAATTTTTATATGGTGGAGGTATTTGAATCTGCCGGATATTACATCGACTATGTCATGGATCCCTCTACAGGTGAATTTGTTCAGGACACGATCTACCTCGATTTTGGGCCACAAAAGCTCTATTTGTCCACCACCGATCAGGTACTGCTTTCCGAGGCCGATGGATTTGCGGATGGCGGCGAGCTTTATGGCGAGACTTTCTTTTTTTCCGACCGTCTTTTTAACGGCAATATCCGGCGGTTTCAATTGAGGCTGGATTATTATTCAGGAATAGCCAATTTGGAAATCCGCCTCACTTCGGCCTCGCAGAGTTATTGGCGCTATAGGCGCACCATCGATCGCTATGATTACTCATCAGGCGATCCCTTCTCGGAGCCCGTGCAGGTTTTCACCAACATCGAAGGTGGTTTGGGCATTTGGGCAGGGTTTTCCGCTTCATCGGCGGTTATTGAGTTTTGATTTTACAGGGAGGTCTCGCTTTCGGCTGAGCCCGCTGCATAAAGCCTGTGCATCACCACCACATGGGGCAAGGTGATGAGCGATAGCAGGATGAAAGCTTCGCCCACCTCAAATCCGCGAAAGTAGACGTACACCCCGAATCCCGCAAGTGAAGCAATGCCAAAAGGAATCAGAGCCTTGACAAAAGCCCCGGTGCTACCGCTGGTCGACTTCTTGTAGTGATCGAGTTGATGCTGAAAAGATTGCATGGCGTGCCAGAGGCAAAACACCACGATAAATCCGAAGAGAAGGGGAGTGGCGATGTACCACAGGCTCACAAGGGTAAATTGCAGTATGTAGCGTGAGCGGTCGGCCTTTACGGCAAAAAAGAGGGACGCGAGGTAAGCCCCTCCCGTGATCACTGCAATGGCCCAATGGCCCGAAATGCCGATCACTCCATCGGCTGCTGCCGCTGTTCCCGTCATATCGGCGAAAATACCGAAGGCTTCCTCCCAATGAATCACAACAGGAAACACCAAAATCCACAACCCCCAGAGGATGGAAGGCATGTGCCACACAGCGCCGTTTTCAAAATTGCTCTGCCCGAAATGGTGAAATGAAATCGCGAAAAACACGGCCAATGCTGCGATGGGAAGGACCCACCACAGCAGGAGGTAAACGCCCATCACCCCGAGGTACATCACGGTAAAAGCTACAAGGCCAAGCCCTGTGGTGTCTTCGCGGTAGAGGTAGTCGTTGGCGCCATGGGGAATTCCCACCGTGCACAGCAGTGCACCGGCGATGATGGCCTGAAGGTTTTCTCCTACATCAATCGAGAGAAACAAGGCAATCAGAAAAAGCTGCAAAAGCCACTGCACGCGAAACAGGGGTGAGCGAACGTACTTCATCGGCGGGCGAGGTGTTTGACCAGGCTGCCCAAAAACAGCCCAATCGGTAGCCGTGAAAATATGGCAATTTCTTCACTGATGGAAGTTTTCTCGTCGAGAAATTTCAGAATGCGGGTGGTGGGTTGGGTTTCGAAAAGGCGTTCAAAAATGGCTTTGCCGCGGTGGGGCTGTTCGTAGAGGATGCGCAGCAGGAGGTGGTCGTACAGCCTGAACCGCCAAGGGCGGCGCATGGTGGGCAAGGGCTTCTCATTCTTGAGTGCCTTGGCCAAATCGCGGGCGTAGGCTTCCATCCGCTTAAACGCGTAGCCCGTCGTGGGCTTAACGGCGCCCGCAGGTGTGCCGATGTAGACGATTTTTTGATCGGCGGGTAGGCTGCTTCGCAGCATGTCGAAGCGCGCCGTCATCGGAATGGCAGCAACCTCATCTTCGAGCACGGTGTAAGCGCTGCCCTGTTTTTGCATGTACGTTTCGATGGCTTCATCGGCTGATGGGCCCTCAAGCCTTTCTTTTCCGAACTGCGTAAGCTCCACGAGGGCTTCGTTTTCCGAAAAGGGGAGGACATAGATGAAACGCGTATGGCCCTCCTGCGGCACATCAAATTTCATCATGTTGATGGCCGTCGGGTCGAAAACAGGCTTCTCGCTTTTAATCCGTTTTCCTGAAAAGGACTGCCACATAAAGCGATCGGCGCCGGGGTTTTTCGACCTTCCGAGAAAACTGTCGAGGCGTGCAGTCTGATTTGCATCCGGGGCTTCGAGCGCGGAGACGAAGATGCGCTCGGTCGTCCAGGTTTCACTTCTACCGGTGACTTTTACAACTCCGTTTTCCTCTCGGAAATTGGTGACCTCATCGGTGATCCATGTGATGTTGGGAGAATCTTTCAAGGCGTTTCGGGCAGCCTGATAAAAATCGGCACTGCGCACGTGGTGGTAAGTGTACGGAGCGATAGGGTCTCTTCGTTCGTGGTGCTTGGGATTAAAAATTGCGTTCCACGATTTGCTTACCGTGCCCTCAGGCCCGATGGACTGCGGTGCCCAATAGCACCACGTGCGGTCGTTCTCCTTGGCGGGATCACGCTCTGCGATGCGGATGGTCTTTTTTGCCGTAAGGCCCTCTGCTTGCATGGCCATGGCGAGCCAAAGCCCGGACGCTCCTGCACCTACAATCGTGTAGTCAAAGTGCTTCTCCACGGCGGAGGGTGCTTTGGGACTTTCGGTTTCCATATATGATTGGCCCCACCCCTCGTAAGACAGCTTTTTCGAAGGGCAGAACTTTGATTAGGTCAATTTAAAAGCAATTTAACCTGCCGTTTGTTTAAAGTGTACGTTCGCGGAATGCCCGCACCTTTGTATCTTGGCAAAAAATACCCGAATCTATGAAAGAAATCACCGTTCAGCAACTCAAGGAACTCATCGATTCCAAAACCGATTTTCAACTTATCGACGTACGCGAGCCTCATGAATACGACATTTGCCACCTCGACGGCACCCTCATTCCCATGGGCGAAGTGATGGAGAAGCACGCGGAAATCGCACGCGACAAAAAAGTGGTGATCCACTGCCGCAGCGGCAAACGCAGCGCATCTGTGATTCGCGCCCTTGAGCAGTCCCACGGTTTTGACAACCTCTACAACCTCGAAGGCGGTGTGCTCGCCTGGGCCGACGAGATCGATCCTGAGATGGAGAAGTATTGAGTCCACAGACGGGTCCTGCGCCCGCCCCGGCATGCTCAAAATCTTGCCTCCCCAACCCATAAAATATACCGATATTCAAACCGGCACTTTCAATCGGCATACGTCTCCCCGTTTCCCTACCTTTGCCGGCTGTGAAAAAAGGGGTCGCTTTGTTTATTTCGGTTTGTGCTGCCGCATTTGCGGCGGTGGCACAGGTGAGCCTGCCGAATACCGTGACTTCCATATACACGGAAAAGGCCATCACCCTCGACGGAAAACTCGACGAAAAGGTCTGGGACGATGCCGTCAAAATATCCAACTTTACCCAGCGCGAACTCAACTTCGGCGAGCCCGCGTCTGAGCGCACTGAAGTGGCCGTGGTGTTCGACAGTGACTTTATTTACATCGGGGTGTGGTGCTATGACAGCCGTCCCGACAAGTTGATTGCCAAAGAGCTGCGCCGGGATTTTAACTACGCGCTCGACGATAATTTTATCATCATCCTTGATACTTACAACGACAAACGCAACGGCTTCATGTTTGTCACCAATCCCAACGGCGCCCGTGGAGACCTACAGGTGTTTAACAACGGCGGCTCTAACAACGCTTTTTGGAACGGGGTGTGGGATGTGCGCACCACCGTGACGAGCGAGGGCTGGTTTGCCGAATTCAAAATCCCGTTTTACACCCTCAAGTACCGCATGGGTCTCGATAAGCAGGTATGGGGCGTCAACTTTGAGCGCAACATTCGCCGCAAGCGCGAGCAGTCCCGGTGGCAGGGATGGAGCCGCGACAACCGCATCGAGCAGGTGAACCAGGCGGGCGCCCTTGTCGGTCTCAACGAGCTCGAAGACAAGAAATTCGTGGAGGTGAAACCCTATGCCCTTGGTGGCGGGGAGTACAGCGGCGAGAACGAGGGCCTGGTGGGAAATGTCGGCGGCGACATCAACTACCTCATCACACCAACCTACAGGCTCAACGTAACTTTCAACACTGATTTTGCCCAGGTGGAGGCCGATCAGCAGCAGATCAATATCACCCGGTTTCCCCTGTTTTTTCCTGAGCTGCGGGAGTTCTTTCTCGAGGGCGACGACTTTTTCGACATGGGCTTTGGTGGCAACAGGATCATCCCGTTTTACACCCGCCGCATCGGACTCAGCGAGCAGGACGACGGCAACCTGGAGACCGTGCCCATCATCGCGGGGGCGCGCCTTCTCGGCAAAGAAGCAAACAGCACCGTCGGGCTCATGTCGCTGCAGACCGCCGCCCGTGGCGATACGCCGGGGCAGAACTTTACCGTAGGCAGTTGGCGGCAGGATGTGGGCCGGCAGAGTGTGGTCGGCGCGATGAC
>JAIVHQ010000035.1 GCA_020200995.1 Flavobacteriales bacterium | reverse complement strand
GGTCAAACACCGTCGCGGCATCTCCCACCCCTTCGCGGAGGTATTCGAGCGCTTTGGAATAGAGGCGTTCGGCGCATTTGGGGTTGGTCTGGAAAAAGCTCTGCATGCTGATATCGAACGGGATGCCGTGGAGCACTTCGGTGATGTGGTCCTTTCCGTAAATGCATTTGGACGCGCCGCTGAGCGGCTGCACGCGGTCGCCCGTATCGTTGTTGATGGTGTGGATGATGCCCGCGAGGCGTGTCCCGAAGAGATTCTTCATCAGATCGATAAACCCGGCCATGTCGAAGGTGTCGAGGCCGTGCTCCGTGGTCACGAAATTGAAGAGGAGGGCGTCGTCGGCGTAACTTTTTCGCACGGTGAGGTAGCGGAAAAAGCCCTCGCGGCGGGGTGCGTGCCAGGCCGGCAGTCCGCTGCTTTCGCAAAATTTGCGGACAGCGTGCAGGTTGTTTTCCACCCCGGCGTCAAAGAGGCCACTGTCTTTGTCGAGGTTTTCCACCATCCACCAGGTGCCGCGGTGCTTGAAGCCGAGAGCGAATTCGTCGAGCTCCTCGCCGGTGTGGATGTCGTAGCGAATGGCGGCAAAAGCGTACTCCATCTTATTGCGGTAATGCCAATGGCTCGGAGATGACACGTAGGTATCGAAAAGCGTTTCGGCACCCTCGACCCCACCGATGCGCCGCATCAACTCGATCGACGTTTCGCGTTTGTATTTTTCCTGTAAAGGGACGGGAAGGGCCGCATAGGGTGCCCCCGAAATACGTTGGTAGGGAATCTCCGTTTCGTCGGGACTCTTCTCGAGCACTTCCATCAGCTTGGTCTCGAGGTGGCGCTTTCGCGATTTGTCTACACGGCACCGCACCTTTTGGCCGGGGATGGTGTTGGGCACGAATGCCACAATGTCGGTGCCGTCAAGGGCCACGCGGGCTATACCCTTGCCTCCGAAGGCCATGGCAGTGATCGTAACCTCCAACTCCTCGCCGCGTTTGATCCTGGTTTTTTGCAAAGCTTAAATGACTTTAAATTCAGTCCGCAAAGGAAGTGAAATTTGGTCGATATGAAGATTTGAATGACCTTTGTGAGAGGCAACACTGCCGCCATCAACACACCCTATTTTATGCAAACTTTGAGCTCGAAACAGTCCACATCAGCCGCCATTAAAAGAGAAGAGAAATACAGCGCCCACAACTACCACCCCCTGCCGGTGGTACTCGAGCGCGGTGAAGGCGTGTATGTGTGGGATGTGGAAGGTAAGAAGTATTTCGACTTCCTCTCGGCTTACTCTGCCGTAAATCAAGGCCACAGCCACCCAAAAATCATCGGCGCCCTCACCGAGCAGGCCAAGACCCTGACCCTCGTTTCGCGGGCTTTTCACAGCGAGGTGTTCGGCGAGTATGCAGAGTACATCACAAAATACTTCGGTTTTGACAAGGTGTTGCCCATGAACTCGGGCGCCGAGGCTGTGGAGACGGCCATCAAGATCACACGAAAATGGGCCTATGAAAAGAAGGGCATCGACGAGAACAAAGCCAAAATCGTGGTGTGCGGCAACAACTTTCACGGACGCACCACGACCATCATATCATTTAGCAGTGACGGCAATGCCCGTGATGACTTCGGCCCCTACACGGGCGGATTTATCACGGTAGACTACGACGACCTCGGTGCATTGGAGCACGCACTCGACCAGCCCGATGTGGCGGGATTTCTCGTGGAACCCATCCAGGGCGAAGCGGGCGTGCACACCCCCGACGAACAATATTTGGCGAAAGCCGCTGAAATGTGCCGCGAGCGCAACATCCTCTTCATCGCCGACGAGGTGCAAACCGGTATCGGCAGAACGGGAAGCCTGCTGGCGGTGTGCGGAAACTGCACCTGTCAGGGCCACTGCGAGCGACAGCCGGCCACCTTTGTGCGCCCCGACATCCTGATTTTGGGAAAGGCCCTGTCGGGAGGCGTGTACCCCGTATCGGCAGCCCTTGCCAACAACGACGTGATGGATGTGATCAAGCCCGGGCAGCACGGCTCCACATTCGGGGGCAATCCCCTCGCCTGCCGCGTGGCCATGGCCGCACTCGATGTGATCAAGGACGAAAAGCTCACACAGAACGCCCGCCGCCTCGGTGACATTTTCCGGAAGGAAATGCAAAAGCTGGTGGACGAAACCGATCTGCTCAGACTCGTGCGTGGAAAGGGCCTGCTCAACGCCGTGGTGATCAACGACAGCCAGGACAGCGATACCGCTTGGCGCCTCTGCCTCGCCCTGCGCGACAACGGCCTGCTGGCCAAGCCCACCCACGGAAATATCATCCGCTTTGCCCCGCCTTTGGTGATGACCGAGGAGGAGTTGATGGCTTGCGTGGAGATTATTGTGAGGACGGTGCGGGAGTTCAAGAAGTAAGCAGGGCTGTCGCGGTTAATGCTGCTTTTTTTCAGATCGAACCATACAGACAGGTACTTTGGTTTTTTTGGCCCTGCATCGCTTGAGGGATGAAACCCTTATGGATTCTGTCGCTGCCATGAAAATGATCAGATCAGGGGAAAGCTTAAGCTGATTTATTACATCGCATACTCCTGCCTCACGTGCGCTGTGATATCCGGCTTGATCTATTTCAATATCCGGTTTAAAGTGTACTACGTCATGTGCCTGGCCCTAATTGTAGTCCTCTTGTACGACTTCTCAAAACTTAAGCAATACTTCAAATCCAAAGGTGAAAATAATCCCGATGTGGTTTTGGACAAGTGACCTCTGTGTCTCTTCGGTTTTTCAGCCGCCGCAGAACGGATCAAATCGGCACAGATTGCAAACTATAAATACAAAACTGTTTACGCTGCCTTGATGGTAATCGGGGAAAAAGTATTGGCGGTAAGATTAAATGAAAGTGAACTGCACCAATCAGGATGCACCACCTCACTTTAATGAAAACAAGTCGGAGCTGAGGTAGCGATCGCCGCGATCGCAAACGATAAAAACAATGACGCCTTTTTCAATCTTCTCGGCCACATTGAGCGCCGCAGTAAATGCTCCACCGCTGCTCATCCCGCTGAATATTCCCTCCTCCGAAGCGAGTTTTCGCGCAGCTTGCGCGGCTTGATCCTGACTTACGTCAATGGTTTGATCCACGCGACGGGCTTCAAAAATCTTAGGCAGGAATTCGGGCGACCACCTGCGAATGCCTGGAATACGGGAGCCCTCGGTGGGTTGCGTACCCACAATTTGCACGTCACTGTTTTGTTCTTTCAAATACCGCGACACTCCCATAATGGTTCCCGTGGTGCCCATGGAAGATACAAAGTGGGTCACCTCCCCTTTCGTATCGCGCCATATTTCAGGGCCGGTGGTGCGGTAGTGCATTTTCCAATTGTCGGGATTGGCAAATTGATTCAGGATGAAATATCCTTTTTCCGCGGCCATCTCCTCGGCCACGGTGCGCGCATACTCTATGGTGCCCTCTCCCGGAGTGAGGATGAGCTCGGCGCCAAAGGCACGCATGGTTTGCTTTCGCTCTTCGGTGGCAGTTTCGGGCATAATGAGGGTCATCTCCAATCCCAAAAGGCGGGCAATCATGGCGAGCGCAATGCCTGTGTTTCCGCTGGTGGCTTCCACAAGCCGATCGCCAGGCTTCACGTCACCGCGATCGAGGGCCGCGCTGAGCATTCCATACGCAGCGCGATCTTTCACACTGCCACCCGGATTGTGGCCTTCCAACTTGCCATAGATGCGCACATTCGGATTCTTCCATAGTCGCGTGATCTCTACAAGTGGCGTATTTCCGATCAGGTCTACCAGCTTCATCACTGCTTAAATTCTATGATGTCAGTAGCCCCGTCTTTGTCTGTCATCGCAGCCTTGTAATACACTTTGGTGTCGGGGGCTACGCTGCGCGTGAGCCACACATTGCCGCCGATTATTGAGCGGGCACCCACGACAGTTCCTCCACCCAAAATGGTAGCGCCTGCATAAATAACCACATGGTCTTCAATGGTCGGGTGCCGCTTTTTACGGGCATCAGCTTTGTCGACACTCAATCCGCCGAGGGTTACGCCCTGATAAATTTTCACATGCTCTCCAATATGGCTGGTTTCGCCGATGACCACCCCTGTGCCGTGGTCAATACAAAAATGGCGACCGATCACGGCCCCCGGATGTATATCAATACCGGTGACGTTGTGAGCAGCTTCCGTAAAAATACGCGGTATCAAGTCGGCGCCCTGCTTGAGCAATTCATGAGCAATTCGATAAGCGGCTATGGCGTAAAAGCCGGGGTAACAACGTACCACCTCCGAATGTGACCGGGCCGCAGGGTCGCCGGAATACATGGCCTCCACATCTTCCCGGATTCGGGTGTAAACCCGAGGGATTTCAGTAAAGAAAGCCTCGGCAGCACCTTCTGAATCGCGGTGGTGCCAGGCGGGATCGCGGGAAAGGATTTCACGCAAATCATCTTTTAAAACAATAATATGTGATTGAAAATCGTCGAAATCGGCGTACTGCTTCTTCTCGAAATCGGGAAAAAGCAGGGCTATCAAGTTTTCTAGAAAAGCTGCTGTTCGCTTTTTTGAAGGGCAAAGGGCGCAATCTTTGTTGCGGCGGTAAAGGCTGTTAAGAAATGCGTGGTCCATAGAGGAGGATTCAATGTTCTGAGTGAACTACGCTTTTAGGCCGAAGTTGTTCGCAATATTTCGACGGTGTAAGTCACTTCTGTTTCGGGGCGCAGGGTCGCTCCTACTGAGCAATACTTTTCAACTGACAGCGACACAGCGCGCTCGGCTTTTTCAACATCAAGGCTTCCCGTGAGCGTGAAGCGCATCTCCACACTGTCAAATGGCTTGGGCTCACCATCCTCAGGCCGGGTACCTACCACATTTACATGAATATCCTCCAGGGGTTGCCGTTGCTTTTGCAAAATGTGCACCACATCAAAGGCCGCGCAAGATCCAAGCGCAGAAAGTAACAGTTCCATGGGACGCATGCCTTCACGGCTGTCGCCGCCGTCGAGCATGACTGACCTGCCGATTTCGTTCTCGGCCTTAAATTGTAAATCGCCGTTGGTACGGCGGATGTCTACCTGCATTTTCATAATGTAAATTTAAGGATTTGATCGGATTTCGTGATATTTCAAGCGGTTAATGTCCTGCTCAATCTCCTTCAACGTGTGAATTGCATGCCCCGCATGCCCCAAATCGGTATTTTACCAATCGCTGCGTGCTCCTTACATTTGCCGGAAAGAAATAAACAGTGAAACTATCTCTGGATCTCAACTACGCCACACCTCCCGAATGGGCCACTCAGGCATTGGACAACCTCGACGAATTTTTACGCGACCACGCCGACTGTGAGCGCAAAGCATCGTCCATGGCCATGAGTTTTGTCGCGAAATGCCCCGATAAAACTGAAATTATTCCCGAGCTCATCGAAACCGCGCTGGAAGAACTTGAGCGTGTAGAAGTAGTGTAGATGAGCGGCTGATGGACCGCATGCTCCTCGCGTCAATCATTGAATGCCGCGGAGCGGAGCGGTTTAAACTCATCGCCGATGCAGCCGAAGATCGGGAGATAAAATCGTTTTACAAGAAGCTTTGGATTTCCGAGGCCAAACACGGTCACATTTTTGTTAAATTCGCCCTGAACTATTGGCCTGAAGAAGACGTCTACGCTCGGCTGGAAACCTTAAACGAGGCAGAAGGAGAGATTTGCGAGAAGCTTACCTGGAGGCCTGCATTACATTGAGCATTACATTGATTTGAAGAAATTTAACCTCGATCCTGACAATATTTTACCGCCGCTCAAAGGGAGGCTGTTGATAGCATCTCCCTTTTTGGAAGATCCGTATTTCAGCCGCACCATCATTATTCTTTGTGACCACAATGACGAAGGCTCTTTCGGGTTTGTCCTCAACCGCTACATTGAACTTGACCTTCCTGACTTGCTGGAAAACCTGCCCGAAACCGCAGGGCGCATCAGCCTTGGAGGCCCGGTGGAAAACAACAGTCTCTACTACATCCACACCCTGGGTGACCTGATTCCCGAAAGCATGCACATCGGGGGCAACCTCTACTTAGGCGGCGATTTTGGCATCATTTCCAAAGGCATCGAAAATGAAACCATCGACAGCAGCAAAGTGAGATTTTTTGTGGGCTACAGCGGTTGGAGCGAAACCCAACTCGACGACGAAATCAAAGAACGCTCATGGTATGTGCGAAATCTAAACGACCTTCCGGTAATGGATACCGTACGAGACGACCTTTGGAATGAAGCCCTCAAGGGTATGGGGAAGCCATTTGCCAACCTGGCGCACTTCCCCGCCGATCCAAAAATGAATTGAGCATGGGTTGATGTATCCCGATGATTCGGGATTTACTTGGATCAACCAATAATGCGTTCAGACAACATCGTGAATTTTGTGTGTTTGCCCGTTCAGGGTAAACCCCTCTCCCGCCTTCTTGCCTCTCATGGCCTCAAAAATAGGGGCCTCTGTTGAAATAAAAACCAATTTTTCGCGGTCTGACATTCGGTCGGGGTGCGCCGTGGCCACTAAGATTAATAGTTGATCGGTGCGCACCAAGGCACCTCGCTCCACTGATTCCAATTCCTCACCCGCGTGGATTCCGCGAAGCAATTCCAGGTCAGTTTTTATTTTGTCGAGCACCCCTGAACGCATTTCGATCTCATCGACCATCTGTTCCTGAGGGTTTTCGAATCGATCCTCATTTTCGCCGGCTTGTTTGTTTGAGCTTTCGAGGGTTTGCTTCTGTGCAGTTTCAAAGGCTTCAAATTGCTCCTGCTTTTCGCGAATCAATTCCTGAAGCGCAGACCGCTTATCTTCCAATGTCAACTTAGGTGGTTTAGTACTCATCGCAGTATTGTATTTAAAAAATTGTATCGGTGAAAGGGTGAATAATGCCACCCTCTAATACGAGAAAGATAATAGAATAATTCCCAAGCAGAAAAATCTAAGGTGTTCTTTATGAAATATTAAGGTTGATCAGTCCGCTGTGGATACTGTGATGATCCTGCTACTCAGCAGCCTCTAAAGTGGCTACATATTCGCTGTGGCGGCGATTAAGCGCTGTGGTCAGTAAGTCACCCATCTTGTGGAAGTAACGCTTGTCGCGAAAGCTGCGTACCCAGGCGATTCCCTTCACAGCATTGGTTAGCAATACTTCGGTGGCCGAGAGGATGTCTGCTTCGTCGATTTGGGTTTCATAGCAGGGTATGCCCGCCTCCATGGCGGCGTTGAGCACCGACATGCGCATCACTCCGCCCACGCATCCACTCGCAGCGGGAGGCGTGTGGAGCTCACCTTTGCGCACCAAAAAAATGTTGCTCGCTGTGGCCTCAATGATCTCGCCGGCATCGTTGCATACCAGCACATCGTCAAAATGATGTCGAGCCGCCCAAATGGCCGCCTGTATATACACGTGGTTTCCGAGCAGTTTGTAGGGAGCCAGAGGGCTGCGCTGCTTTTTCAAATCAGTGTACAGCCCCAGATGAAGGCCTTCGTCCTTTACTTGAAAATCTCCCTCCGCGAGTGCGACAATTTCACCAATAAATCCGAGGCGGTTTGTCTCGGGTGTGTAGGTCCCCCCGCCCTGCCGGAAAAAGGTGAGGCGCAGCCGTGCATTGAGGGTATTGTGCTCCTGTAAAAGGCGGTGTATACCTCGAATCAGGAACGCCGCATCCACATGGGGTTGCGGCTCGAGCGATAGCGCCCGGCAGCAGGACACAATTCTTGCGTAGTGGGCATCCCATGCATGGGGCCTGCCATTGATCACCCTGATGGTTTCAAAAAAACCGTCGCCCAAACGCAAGGCCCTGTTCAGAAAGCGCAAATCAGCGTTTCCGGCTGTGGTCAAGGTTCCATTGAATAGTATCGCGGCGGTGGGCTCCATAAATCTGTTTCGGTTACAAAGTTAGGTGAATTAGGACAACAAGCCTGCGAAAAAGGCACCCACCTGCTCGAGGAAATACAAACCGAATCGGGGCTCTATGACAAGCATAAAAACCAGTCCGAAAAGGCCTCCCCAGAGGTGAGCGTCGTGGGCAATGCCCGTGCGGCCGCGCTTGCTCATAAAATACTCATAGACCAGATAAGCAATACCAATGATGAATGCAGGAATGCCGATGGGGATAAAAAACAGGTAGAGCTCCATCGTGGGCAGCGCGATGATGATGGCCAGCACCACTGCCGACACGGCCCCCGACGCGCCCACGGAATTGTAAGCCGGATTGTCTTTGTGCTTCCTGAAGGCCGGCAAGGTGGCCGTGAGCATTCCTCCGAAATACAAAATTACAAAGTAGAGGTAGCCACGGGATACGCCCCAAAATTCTACTGCCGGAAATATCTTTGAAAAAACCCGGGGGTCGGTGAATATGGTTTCGATCAATCCGCCGAACTGATAGAGCACGTACATATTGAAAAACAAATGAATGTAGTCGGCGTGGATGAATGCGTGGGTCACTGTGCGGTACCATTCATTTTGCCGCAAGGTGATGTAGGGATTAAACAGCAGCTTGCCGAACAGATCCTGGTTAGAAAACACCGCGAGTGAAAGGGCCACGTTGGCAATGACAAGAACGAGATTGACGCTTAACTCCATTAGCTTGTGTGATCTACAGCAATACGCCAGCCCTCGTTTGTCTTTTTCCAAAGCAGTGTAAAGTAGCCTTCGGGCCGATCGCCGTCGCGAAAAACGGTCCATTTTCCGATCAGGATGGCATGCTCGGCATCGATACACATGAACTCCTCAATTTCAAAATCGAGGCGCCCCATGCGGTCGGTGTCACCGTACGCCTCTTTGTAACGATCCAACACTTCATCTACACCTTTTAGCATTCCGCGTGAGGTGGTAAAGCGAAGATCGTCCGATTGAAGGTACCAGGAGACAAACCCTTCGATGTCGCCCGCGTTCCAGGCTTCTTTTTGCATGTCAAGCGCCAGGCGTATTTCAGATTCCATTTCTACATTGCGCACAGAGTCGTCCACCGTGCAGGCCGTGATCAGGAATAAAAGAGCGCTCAGTCTGAAAATGTTCATTGAAATTCTATTTTAGTAATGTTTGAATCTGACAGCATATTGCGAATAACTGCCCGTACCACGCTGCTTTCGGGTGCCCTGTTCAGCGTGCGCTCCACCCCTTCAGGTTCAGGGGTATCGCCCGCAGGCATGTGACCAAAACCGCAGTACCTACCGCTCTTCACGAGCACGTAACCTCGCCGGCCGTTGCGATCGGGCTCCAAAAGGGCAAAGTCGCCTTCTTTGGATTCATCGGCAGCCTTTAGAAACGATCGGAAATTCTCATCTTCTTCGGCCTCCTCAGGAAGCGACAAGTCATCGGCATAAAGGGGGGCCAAACCCGCCCGCCGCGGGTCAAAGCCGAATGTCCGAACCTGTTCGATGATCCATTGCTTTGCGGCGTGGGCCGATCCGAAAAAGGCCAGGTCGTCAGGGTGCCCTCCCGATGACAAAATTCCAAGCCTCAACTGCCCTGAACGCGTTTCGTAGCAGCGCACCGCAAATGGCAGGGCACGGCTCTTCTGGGCGCGGTTGTATTTCGGGAGGTGGCGCTTTATCTCAGCGTCCTCAAGAAGGAGGGCCATGTATTCACTATCGGTCACTGTAAAGTTGAGTCGCGATAATTCGCGCTGAAAAAGCTGCTTACGCGCACTCGATCCGGGCGAAGTGAAGTGACTGATTACCCGCTGCTTTAGATTTCGCGCCTTGCCCACATAGATCGGGCGATGTGAGGCAGCGGAATAAAAATAGTAGACCCCCGGGAGTTCGGGCAGCGCTGTGACTGAAGCGGCGTCGAGGTGAGCGGGTATGATCGTCGGGCGATTGGTGCCCTTCAGTTCCTCATCGAGGAAACGACCATCCTCCAAAGCTTTTAGTTTGCAGAGAATTTCAGCTGCGGCCAGGGCATCGCCCATGGCGCGGTGGGGAGATGTATTCTCCACTCCAAGCTTGCGACAAAGGGCTCCGAGCCGCGCCGAAGGCAGGTCGGGCATGCAGCGCTTCGCAAGGCGGACTGTGCAAAGTCGGGCAGTCGGAATTCGAATACCGCATGCTTCCAAGGCCTTTTTCAAAAAAGTGTAATCAAAGTTGACATGGTGGGCGGCAAAAATTCGGCCTTCGAGACAAGCGGCTAATTTGTGAGCAATTTCAGAAAAAGTAGGAGCGGCTGAGATAAGCTGCGACTTTATACCCGTGAGCTGACTGATTTGCAGTGGAATATCGCGCCCGGGGTTTACCATGGAGTGAAAAACAGGCAAAATCACATCGCCGTCTACATGCACCACGGCAATCTCAGTGATGCCGTGACCTTGATGCACAAGGCCCGTCGTTTCAATATCGACAACGGCATATTTTTTCATCGGCAGCGGATTCCAATAAGGAACTTAAAGGTACGGCCTTCGCGAGAAGAAAATCTTGCAAAGCCTCTGTTATAGGGATGTTTTGGGAAACTTTAAGGAATAAAAAAACGAAGGACACTGTCCTTCGTTTTCGTTTTTGTAGCGAGACCGAGACTTGAACTCGGGACCTCATGATTATGAATCATGCGCTCTAACCAGCTGAGCTACCTCGCCGTGTAATTTGCGGGCGCAAAGATAATAATTTTTGGATATTGCACAGGGATTTCCGCTGATTAACGAACATAAATTTGAAAATAAGGCGGACTCCGTCATTGAATAAATTATTATCTTGGCCCCGCTACCCAAATGAATACACTTAATGCATGTCTGATAAGAAAAAAGTAGAAATGGAAATGCTGCTCAACGCCTCCCCAAAGAGCCTTTTCAATATGATAAGCACACCTGCGGGGTTGTCGGAGTGGTTTGCTGATAATGTGAACGTGCGCGAGAAGACCTTTACCTTTATCTGGGACGGTTCTGAGGAGAAAGCTGATATGTTGTCGAAGTCAAAAGACCAATTCGTGAAGTTTCGCTGGGATTATGACGAAGGCGAAGACTATTATTTCGAACTCCGAATAAAAGTCGACCCCATCACAGGAGAAGTGGCTCTGATCGTCACTGACTTTGCCGATGAAGGCGATGAAGAAAGCACCATCAACCTCTGGGAAAGCCAGATAGAGGACTTGCGTCGCGTTTTGGGAGCCTGAACAATTGAAGGACTCACAGAAGCGCAAAAGCGGAATGATGTTTGATTCACTCCCGGCAGCAACGTACAGGCATTGAAAAAAATCCACCTTCTTCTGATTCGGTCCTACATGGGGCCGTTTATTCTCACGTTTTTCATCGTGCTCTTCATTTTCCTGATGCAGTTTGTATGGAAATACATTGACGACTTTGTAGGAAAAGGCCTGGACCCCCTCGTCATTGTAGAACTGTTATTTTACGCTTCCGCTAATTTAGTACCCATGTCGCTGCCCCTGGCAGTGCTGTTGAGCAGCATCATGACCATGGGCAACCTCGCTGAAAATTACGAACTCGTCGCCATGAAGTCGAGCGGTTTATCCCTTTTCAGGGTCATGGCACCACTGATTTTATTTATCGGCCTGCTTTCGGCCGGGGCATTTTATTTTAACAATACGATTTCGCCTTACGCCAACCTGAAGTTTAAATCATTGCTGTGGGATGTGACCCGCAAAAAGCCGAGCATGGAACTCAAAGACGGTATTTTCTACAACGGGATCGAAGGCTACAGCATCAGGGTAATGTCGAAAGAAAAAGACAGCAACCGCCTGTTCGATGTACTGATTTACCAGCACGATAAAAATACGCCGGGCAACAGGCGTGTGATTCGAGCCAATGAAGGCGAAATGATCAAAAGCCCCAATGGCCAAAACCTCATGCTCCACCTGAAAGACGGTGTGAGTTACGACGAAATTGTGAGTTCCGACAAGCAAGCAGCACCGCACACCAAAAACCGATTTTCGGAAGATTTTATCACCATGGATCTCTCCGGATTCGACCTGCAGCGCACCGATGAAGACCTGTGGAAGAGCCACATGAAAATGCTCTCCATGAAGCAGCTCGAACACTCCATCGACTCATTAAACCTGCAAAGCGTCAACCGACGACGCGACATGGCAAAATACATGGATAGATCCATAACGCTCAAAGACACCACGAAGCACGGCCTTGTGGCCGTTCCTGATTCGGCGCAAATGCCGACGTATGAGAGCCTGAATCTCGGTGAGCGTAGACAGGCCGTGAATGTGGCCATGAACATGACCCGTAACTTAAAGAACTACATGGCGCGCACCAAAGAAGAACTCAAAAGCAGGCAGGAGTACATTAACAAGCACAAGGTGGAATGGCACCGCAAGCTGACCCTGTCATTGGCTTGTATTATTTTATTTTTTATCGGCGCTCCGCTGGGTGCAATCATTAAGAAAGGTGGTCTTGGACTTCCTGTCATCATCTCAGTGGTGTTTTTTCTGATCTACCACATTAGCTCCATCTCGGGCGAGAAGATGGTGGATTCGGGCAAACTGCTTCCCTACGAAGGAATGTGGATGAGTTCAGCCATTCTAATGCCCATCGCCATATTTTTGACCTACAAAGCAGCCAAAGACGCCGCCCTCTTCGACCGTGATGTGTATATCAGATTTTTCGAACGAATGGGAAGGGTCTTCGCCAAAAAAGAAAGCTCCGGGGCAGGCGTTTAAATCCTCGGGGGCGGTCGAGGGCGATTGTTTCCTAAAAGCTGTACTTTCGCGCAGCCCCGTTTAGGGAGTGCGATACACATGAAAATTTTTGTCCTTTTAAGCCGTGTACCCTACCCCCTCGACAAGGGCGACAAGCTGCGCGCCTTCCATCAGCTCGCAGCACTCAACAAGCGGCATGAAGTGGTGCTCTGTTGCCTCGCAGACAGCCCTCCGGGCGATGAAGCCCTGGCTGAAACGCGAAAAATTTGCTCCGAACTTCACGTTTTCCGGCTTTCCCGTTTTCGCATTTTGGCCAACCTTGCCTTCAGCATCTTTTCGCGAAAGCCCGTTCAGGTCATGTACTTTTATCAGCGGCCCGTGCACCGAAAAATCACTGCACTGATCGAAGCCACAGCACCTGACCATATTTACTGCCAGCTGATTCGCACTGCAGAGTATGTCAAAAATGAACACAACTACACCAAGACAATTGACTACCAGGATGCCCTGTCAAAAGGCATGGACCGCAGGGCTGAGAAAGCTAGCTGGCCCTTCCGGGAAATTTTTGCCTCGGAGCGCAGGCGGCTGATCGCATATGAAAACATCATTTTCGAATATTTCGAGGCAAAAACGATCATCTCTGCAGAAGACCGCCGCTACATATACCACCCGGAGCGAAAAGACATTGCGATCATTACCAATGGTATCGATACCGACTTTTTCCGGAAAGGAGCTTCGAAAGCCCCGAAATACGACTTGGTATTTACAGGCAACATGAGCTATCCACCCAACATAGAGACGGCAGAGTACATCGTGCACCGTGTGCTGCCCCTCTTGCAAAAACAAATGCCCGGCACCACCCTTCTGCTTGCGGGCTCCTCGCCCGCCCGCCGTGTAAAAGCCCTGGCTTCAGTGACAGGCGTGACCGTGAGCGGATGGATGGACGATATCAGGGATGCCTATCGTTCGGGAAAGGTGTTCTTTGCCCCGATGCAAATCGGCACGGGACTTCAAAACAAACTCTTGGAAGCCATGGCCATGGAACTTCCCTGCGTTACATCCACATTGGCCAATAAAGCCCTTCAGGCCCCGCGCGACACAGCGATAGTAGTGGAGGACGATGCGGAAAACTGCGCACTGCGCATTTTGGCTTTGCTCAACAACCCTGAAGCGCGCAAAGAGATGGGGGCCCAAGGCAGGACCTATGT
>JAIVHQ010000034.1 GCA_020200995.1 Flavobacteriales bacterium | reverse complement strand
CGACAGGTACACCGCCCGCGATTTTGCAGCCAACTACCTCAAGACCTGCGAACCCAACGCAATCCTTTTTACCAATGGCGACAACGATACCTTCCCGCTCTGGTATGCACAGGAGGTGGAAGGGGTGCGCACCGATGTACGGGTGGTCAACCTCAGCCTGCTCAACACCGACTGGTACATCAATCAGATGCGCCGACAGGCTTATGAATCCGACCCGGTGCCCTTCTCCCTGTTGGAAGAAAAGTACAGACAAGGCACGCGCGATGTGGTGTTTTTGGATGAGTCCAGAAATACGGAGCGCAGGTCGGTGTCGGTGCGTCAGGCCGTCGACTTTATCGGAAATGATGCCAACATGCGCACCATGGGCGGCGGAGAGAAAATTTCTATCCTACCGACCAAGAATTTTTACATTCCTGTTGACCTCGAAAAGACACGAGAGATGGGCCTTCACACCGAGGCCGACAGCAGCTTTGTGCGGGAACGTCTGGAATGGCGCATCAGCCGAAGTTACCTCATGAAAAACCAAATGATGGTACTCGACCTTCTCGCCACCAACGATTGGGAGCGCCCCATATACTTTGCCGTGACCACAGGCCCCGACAGCTACCTCAACCTGCAGAACTACTTTAAGCTCGAGGGCCTGGCATACCGCCTCACTCCCGTGGAATCACCTGACAACAGAAATCCAAATACCTTCGGTACGGTAAATACCGACCGTATGTACACCAACATCATGGAGAAATTCAAGTGGGGTGGCATGGACAGTGAAGATCAAATCTACATGGACGAGAACAACCTGCGCCTCACCAACAGCATTCGCCTTCAGTTTGCAGCTCTGAGCGATCAGCTCATCGAAGAAGAAAAAATCGAGATGGCAGGTGATGTGTTGGACAAATCTTTTGAAGTGATGCCCCACCATAATGTGCCCTTTGACAGGCTGGTGGTTCCGCTGATCGAAAATTATTATAAAATCGGTCAAAACGAAAAGGCGAATGAGATTGCCACAATACTGTTTGGCAGGTATGTCGAAGATTTCGAATATTACGTCTCACTGGATCCCGAATGGGCGAGCCAATTGCAGCGCGAGATGCAAATGAGCTACGCGATTGTACAGCGATTGAATGTGTACGTATCGAGGCTCTACCCGCAAGAAGGAGAGATTGTCGAGAAATTTCAATCGACTTTTGAAACGATGGATGCTGCATATGACGCAAAGTTTCGCGAGATTGAGGCAGCGCGGCAGGGAAAGTCCATGAAATTCTGACCTCGCTTGTATTTGGTAAAGACACCGGGATTCGTGCAGCCACTTTCATCGCGTTTGCTTTGGAAAGGTGACCCTGCCGGAAATGCAGTTTACCTTACTTTTGATGACGGCCCTACGCCCGGCGTTACTGAAAAGGTGCTTGAAATATTAGAGCGTTTCGACGCCCACGCCTCTTTTTTCTGCATCGGCGGAAATGTCCAAAAGCACCCCGAACTTTTCAGGGAAACCGTGAAACGGGGCCACGCTGTGGGCAACCACACCTGGAACCACATGAACGGAAGGGACTTTAGCGATTACAGCTATTTCAAGAATGTGTTGGACTGTGGAAAGTTGGTGCCGTCAAAACTTTTCAGGCCTCCTTACGGAAGCTTGAGGCTCTCGCAGGTCAAAGCCCTTTCGAAGCGCTACAAAATCGTGATGTGGGATGTGCTTAGCGCCGACTGGCGAAAAGAATTGAGCCCCGAGACCTGCCTGAAAAACGCAACTTCATCTGTGGAGGCCGGATCGATCGTGGTATTTCATGACAGTAAAAAGGCCGAAAAAAACATGCTTTACGCCCTGCCTCGCACCTTGGAATTTCTTTTGGAAAAAGGGTTTGTGATGAAAGCCCTCCCCGGGGCTTAGAGCTGCGCTTCGATGGCAGCCGTGAGCATCTGCTTGGGAAGCGCTCCTGATTTTCGCCACACCTCTTTTCCGTCCTTGAAAATAACAAAGGTTGGAACGCCCCTCACGTTAAAGGCCCGTGAAGCGGCTTGGTTTTTATCGACATCCACTTTCAAAATGACAGCGCGGTCTTTTAGATCGGATGACAATTCTGACAACACAGGTGCCATCGTTTTGCACGGCCCACACCACTCTGCAAAAAAGTCTACGAGAACAGGCTTGGGGCCATTAATAATTTCTTTAAAAGTCGCCATTTGGAGTGATTGTTTTTTTGTTATCTGATGACCACGCGTTGTAGCCACCGCGCAAGTCGTAAACTTGCCGGAACCCTCGGTCGGCGAGTATCCCCGCGGCCACCTTGCTGCGACCGCCCGTTGCGCAGTACACCAGTACGGGGCGCTTCTTGTCGAGCTGCACAATTTCCGACTCGAAACCCGACCTATTCCCGATATTGGCATGTGAGGCACCGGCGATTACTCCGCCGCTGCACTCTTGCGAAGTGCGTACGTCCAGAAGTTGCACATCCGCCCCTTCCTCTATTAGAAGCGACTCAAACTCATCTACTGATAGCAATCTCACCGAGCCGATTTGATCGGTTTGGTCCTGTGATTGGGCGATATTTGCGGACACATCAGCTTTGGAGCCCGCATCATTTCCGGAAGGAGCACAAGAAAACGCAATAAATGCCGCCGAAAGTAACGAAGTGTACAAACGAATTGAGTGGAACATACCGTAAGTTTTTAGACAAAATTAATCAATTATGCCTCGTGTCTCTGTGACCGTCGTTACGTGCGAACTACAAGTCATAAAAAATGCCCCGCAGGCGGGGCATTAAACGCAGCAGGATGTGCGGTCTAAAAGTACCTGGGGCTCCTGATTTTTATATCGGGTTTGAAAAAGTCGTAGGATACCATGATTTCATGGCTGCCGTTGTGGTAGTTGTTTAGTCTGCTTGTACCGAAGTCATATGCATACCCCACCTGCAAGTGGTCGGTGATATTCATACTCAGGATACCCGCAAAAGAATCCATGTAGCGGTATGCACCTCCAATCCAAAACTTTTGTTGAATAAGAAACATAGCCGAAAGGTCGAACGAAACAGGGGCACCGTTTACCACTCGAATTACGGTAGAGGGCTTAAACATGACCCCGCCGCTATCGGCACTCAGGTTGAGCACGTAGCCCGCCATGAAGTAATAATGGCGTTCTCCGACACCCCGCTGGGTAGTATTTTGAATGCTAAAGGAGTTCAACTCATTTTCTAATATGGTTGGACTTGCCACGCCGATATACCCTCGCTCACCGTGATAATAGGCTCCAAAACCAAAGTTGGGAAGCATTTGATTCTCGACGTTTGTTGTAAAAGCCTGGTCATTGGGGTCGATGTTTTCGACACCGCGGAGATCCGCCTGATAAACGGCAACTCCGGCCCTGAGTCCGAAGGCGAGCTTGGCTTTTTCGCCTGCCTGAATATTGTAGGAAAAATCGCCCCAAATGCCCGTATTGTTGGTAGGACCTATGCGGTCATTTTCGATGGTAAGACCTACGCCCAAATTGTCGTTGGGAAGTGGTGAGTGAATGCTGAACACCTGTGTGGAAGGCGCCCCATCGAGGCCCACCCATTGGTGCCTGCTTACCAAGGAAGCCGAGACGGCATCTCTGCTACCGGCATAGGCGGGATTGAGTATTAGCTGATTCCACATGTACATGGTGTACAGGGATGACTGCTGCGCATAGGCGGCCCCGGCGGAGACCACTGCCAATAGAAGGAGAAAATGCCGGATGGTTTTTTTAAAATTCATCTTGCTGTTGTTTAAGGTTGTTCGTTATCGTTGGAGGTATACGTAGCCCTTGCGCGGCTCAGAGCCGTTGCGCAGGTCGAGGATGTAAAAATAAGTTCCGACGGGAAGCTGTGAGCCTGCGTTAATGCCGCTTTGGGCCTTGCCCCCCCATTCATTGTTGTAGGGACGTGCAGAAAACACCTCACTTCCCCACCTGTTAAATACTTTCAACACGTGGTCGGGGTAGTTTTGCAGACCCTGAATTGTCCAAAAATCGCCTACACCATCTCCGTTGGGAGAAAATCCTTGCGGAATGACCAATAAAGGATCGAGACAATCGGATTCGGTAACGGTGATGGTCAAAGTTGTACTCACCTCTCCGCACTCTTCGCTTGACACGGTATAGGTGCGTGTCACAACGCCGAAGACTTCCGGCAAGAAGATGGAAGATTGCTCCACGCCCGCTTCGTCGGTCCACACACCACCTTCATCAGCACCTGTGAGAAGTGTGTTAAGATTAATCGGTGGATCTGCTACGCAGACATTGATGGAGCCGGGAGAAGTGCCGGGGTCGGGGCCAATGGATGCATCAATTACGACTGTGGCGCTGTCTGCGGGGCAAGGTTCACTGCTCACCACATAGAAATATTGAAAAACACCTGCATTTTGCAGAGTGACCAAGGTAGATTCTAAATTATTGCCCGATTGATCGAGCCAGGTACCATTGGGGCTTCCACCCACCAGGAAGTCAGTAAGCTCTACTTCGGCACCGATGCATTCATCGGGCACATCCATGGCCATTCCCGCATCGGGAAGGGGCGCAATTTCAAGATCGAAAGTAACTGCGCGCGGGCCGCACACCTCGTTTTCCACTTCATAAGTAAATTGGAAAACACCCGCCTCGTTGAGCTCGAAGACTTCATCGATGGCGTTGCCTTCTGCATCGCTCCAAGTACCATCAGGGTCTTGCCCTGAAAGGAAATCGGAGAGCGCAACTTCTCCTTCTGCAATACAGGCTCCCAGAGCGGCTGCCGGAGTGCCGGGATTGGGCTCAAGCACCACATTGAGGTTTAAAGCTTGCGATTGTGGTGGGCAAGGGGGAATATCCAGTACATATATAAATGTGAAGAACCCGGGGGTTCCTGCATCAAAATCTGAAGAGACTTCAACGCCGTCGGTATCAGTCCACCCGCCGCCCTGATCGGCCCCAACGAGATAATCACCTAGATCCACAATCCCCTCATCAGTGCAAATATCAGCAGTCGCCGGCTCTTCACCTGTATCGGGAAGTCCGAAAATTACAATCTCAGCTGTGGTCTCTTTGGGACAGCGCCCTTCAGTAATGTAGGTGACTGTGTAAGTTCCGGGAGCACTTGTGGCCGGGAGTACAGAACCTGTTTCAGGGCTGATGGAAAGTCCTTCGGGAGTCGCTGAGAAAGTTCCTGAAAAAATTCCTTCCACGATGACGGGAATAGAATCCTCAACAGAATTGCAATTCAGCGGTACCTCATACACAAACTCATTCGAGAAAAAGCAAGTGCGCGTAGGGTCGTTGGCGCCGTCTTCGTTGGGTTCTCCGGAGTTGTTGGGATCGGCATCTGTGCCTTCATGGCTAAAATCCTGACCATTGAACGGCCCGGTAACCCCGTCATTCGGGCCCTCTTCGACGGTAGTAATCGTCACTTGATTGAAATATCCGTCCTGCACCGCGTTGTTCATATTCACACGCACCACGAAGTCGATTCCGACCGTCGAACTACCTGGCATAGTACCTTCGCCCGAGAGTATTTTTCGATCGGTGGTGCCATTAAAATCGGGGTTAAAATCACCTGTCAATTCTCCGAAAGCCAATGAAGGCACTTCAATGAGTTCAACGGTGGCACCCACAGGCAGTCCGCCCGCAATGTTCTCAATTATTTGAATGTTGGCTGCAACGGTGGTCAAAAAATTCTCAACGTAAAGTCGGTATTGCACATCAAAAATATTGGAGCCCGGAGCGGTTTCAGTGACGGCCTCTTCGTTTTTCGCCGCTCCAATGGTGGATGGACAAAAGGGAATCTGAAAAGGGTTGGAAGGAAACCTGAACCCGCAGGCGAGATCGATGCCCTCTACAACATAGGCCCCTGCAAATTCGGGAATGTGCGCGGGTCCTGTGGCTCCTTCGATGGCTTCACCTTCGAAATACCATTGGTAAGCGTCGAAACCAAACACCTGCAATGAGGCATTGCCGGGAATACACGGCAATGTACCCGGCTGTGAAGTACTCAGGCCCACGACAGGCTCGAGGGTAAAGCCGCTGAAATATCCCGCAGTACCTACCACGCCGTCACGGGTGAGCAAAGCAACGTTCATCACTGAATCGCTCTCCAAAAGAACATTATTGGTGGTCGGAGTGAAGGCGATTGTCACCCAATCATCGATTCCGTCCACCGGAAGGGCATTGCCCAAAGGCGTGTCGGACCCGTTGAGAAATACCTCTGATCCCGCTTTGGTAATAATATTGATCCGTCCGTTGCCAGGGCCGGCTGCCAGACTGTTTACAAAAGGAATATTGACCACTTTTGCTCCCACACAATTCAGTGGAGGAATAAAGCTCAGACCCACCGTTTGACCGATGTTGGAGCTGCTTCCCGAAAGGGTTTGATACATGTAAGTCTTTTCGGTGGTAGACACGTATAGATTGCCGTTGGCTGTATACTCTGATTCGGGAATAATGTAATATTCGCCTTCGTCGAGTGTCGCGGTGGGCTCAGTATCCTCATTGAGGAAAACAAGGGTATTGTCTTCCGTTGCCACCACCATTGGGCGCTCCGTACGTTCGTCTCCAAGGCCACGGATCAGGATGTATTCCTGCCCTGTATTCTCGGCGGGTACCAGCTGATCAGAACCTATGTCCTGACCCGTATCAGCTCCCGAGAGCCATGACCCCGTGTTGCAAACAATGTCGCGGTCAGAGGTAATTCGGATTCCATTGGTTCGGTTGATGGTCTCATTATCGAAAAACTGATGGTCGACACCGACCACAAAGGATTCGAGGGCGTCGAGGGTGACTGTCACAGGCTCACCCGTTCCGTAACCGATCAGATTAATGGGTTCTTTGATCATGTCAAAGGTCACGGTAGTATTGTCCTCTGTGGCCATCACAGAAATGAAATGCGAGCGGCGCTGGAGATTCCAAATGTTGTCATTGGCATAGGTGGTAAACAGGTGGCCCGAGTAGAATCTTTGCCCCAGAGCTACCTGTCCCTTGGAAGTGAGCGACGTGCCCTGGGCACCGCACTTGTGACGCATGTTCACAAAGAACGGTTGAAAGCTCTCAAAGTACAATCCCTGAGAACGGATGGGCATATTGAGGCTGTCTTCGGGAATTACATTGAGGGGGAATGTCCATGAATTCGCATTTCCTGTTCCCAATAAATATTCTGCAGGATTGTCGCGTGAGATCTCCACAATGTCAATCAGCTGTCCGTAGCCATCGGTGATAACCACGGGTATCGTCTCTTCGACCGGTGTGGACAGTGTTACGAAGTGATCTTCTATACTCTGATTTCCCGTTCCCGGCCCCGGTTTAGCGAAATAGGGCGGCAACCAATGTTTGGTATCGAGCTGGGCACTCACTTCGAAAGAAGTGAGAACAACAATAACCGATATTAATAATTTGATGCTTTTCATTAGGGGAGGGTTGTTCAAGTAATGCAGCGGTCTGTGGTTAATCGGCAGGTTCGGTTGCTCCTGCCGTTCCAAAACGGACCGCAAGAAAGACCTCATGGGTACCTTCAGCATACTGGCGAATGGCAGATGTCGATATATCGTATGCGTAGCCCAAAGTCAGATATTCCATAATGCTATAGCCGGCATAAACAGTTGCGGCGTCATCCGTTCGATACGAGCCTCCGAGCCAAAGGTTTCCTTTATAGATAAATCGAACCGAGAGATCGGCTTGGGGAGGCACCGGAGAAACATACTTTATAAGCGCAGAAGGTTCCACCGCAAATTCTTCATTGATGTCGAACCTGTAGCCCCCTGTCAGGAAATAGTGCACTGACATCCGGCCGTCGGTATCACCCGGAAAGAAATCGAGGCGGTTGTTGAAAATCTGATTTGCCGAAAGGCCCACAAACCATTTCTCACTGTACCACAGCGCCCCAAAGGCACCGTCAGGTTTGAGCTCTGCCTGCATCCCGGGCAATGCTGCCCGATCGCCCTGCTCGCGCAGCGTAATTTGAGAACCATCTATTGAAAACTGAGTAAACCCAAAAGCCAATCCAAGCGATAGCTTCGAGTTTTCAGTAACCTGCAGGTGGTAGGCGTAATTACCCTGCACCCCTGCGCGGCGGGTAGGGCCCACGGCATCGGTGTACAGCGTTCCGCCAAATCCCATTTTGCCGGAAGCAGATGGCGCATGAAGCCCCATCATATAGGTGCGCGGTGCATCATTGATTCCCGACCACTGCGTGCGGTGAATGGCCATGGCATTGAAGTGCCTTCGCCAGGGTGCCGGCCCCAAGGGCCGCTACCAAAAACAAATATGTGAGTATCCGTGACATCAGCGGTAGATTGTTATCGGGCCTGTAAACGGTTCGGGGAACCTTGGGTCGTTCAATTCAATGGTGTAATAATAAGTTCCAATCGGCAGGGCACTGCCCTCATAAGTTCCGTCCCACGCGTTGCCCATGTTATAGGAACGCTGCCGGTAAAGAAGTTGCCCCCATCGGTTGAAGATGCTTACGAGACTTTCGGGAAACAGTTCGATATTATCAATGATCCAGCGGTCGTTAACCCCGTCGTTGTTTGGGGTAAATCCGGAGCTGATTTCAACCGATGGAAGTACCGTTACAAGCACCGAGTCCGAGGCTGTGCAACCTTCGGCATCAGTAACTACGACAGTGAAAATGGTGGTCTCCGTCAGGAAGCCTCGCGGATTCTCCGCCCCGCCATCAAAACTACCACCGGCTATCGGCGTCCATTCATAGCTCACAGCTGTGGGTGAAACGGGGCTTCCGCCGAGGGTGAAAACTTCTTCAGCAAAAACCTCAAGATCGGGGCCTGCGTCAGCTTCGGGGCCTTGCAGTATTTCCAATGCAAGGGTATCGATCGCTTGACAAATCCCGTTGCCCGTTGCAAAAATCAACTGATACACTCCCGGGTTTGCGCTGAACAATGCCTCGCTGGTGTTTGACAAGGTGTCGCCGTCGATCGTGGTCCACCACACCTCATCGCCTCCTTCGGCAAGGCCTGAAAGTACTGCGGGCATATCGGAAAAACAAACCGTCAGGTCGCCACCCGCATCTGCGTTGAGCTCGAGAATAAAGTCAATCTCAAAGTCGGTCTCAGCTTCGCAACCGTTCTCGTCGATAACTGAAATTTCGTAAGCTCCCGGGCTCAGGTTTTCTTGAGAATTTCCCTCAGCCGCAAAGCCATCGGGGCCCATCCAGGTCACCTGGTAAGGCGCAGTGCCTCCGGTCAGTTCAAGGGCCGCAGCTCCATCGGAGGAAACGTTGCAATTGGCATCCGTGATGTCCGAAACGGCAAC
>JAIVHQ010000393.1 GCA_020200995.1 Flavobacteriales bacterium | reverse complement strand
TCGGGCGGGAGAATACAGGGGCCCGCGCTGTAATTGTGGACTTTTGACATGTTTTAGAACGGTTTAAGGCTGCATGATTCGGCAGCCGTTGCAAAACTAAATCTAATTTTCGGACGGGCAAGGGTGTAGAGCGTTAGCATTTGTTTAAGAGTGGCTGTCCATAAAGTCCGCTATCTGCCTTGCACTTGCTTAAGTCAGTCATCCCGCCGCGGCGGGACTCCCTGTTTTTAGAACTGCGCGCGCCCATGCATTCTGCTTGGTCTAAGGAGTTGCTATCGAACATAATTATCCAGCCACTTGAGTGTACTGACAGACCCAAATTAGGGTAGCAGGTTACAACTCCAGTCACTCAGAAGGAGGCCCCAAGGCCGACTGAAGAACTCCGTGCGCAGGATGGTGGGCGGGATCTCGCGAGAGCCCGTGCGGCATGCATGTGGGTATGAGCAGTCTCCATTTTTCCGAAATACATCGTGCATTCAAACAGCTGTTTTCAATGAAATGGAAATGCGGCTCCGAAACGGACACCCAATCCCGCAGGCCTCAATCCCCAATCAGCGGATTTCCCGGCTTGCGCTTGCGATTCAGGTCGGGGCGGTCGGGAAAGTTAAACTGCGCCTTTCCCGCATCGGACTTGGGCCGCGTCATGTCGATTCTTTCCTGGTAAATCCACTCGCCCTTGTGTAAGCGGTAACCCCTGTGGGTGGTGCCGGGCACATAAGATGAGTAATTGCCCTCCCCCATCCCGGGCATCGGCACGAGGTCGTCGTAAACGATAGCTTCCTTTGCGGGAAGGTAGGCCAGGGTCATCTGTGCGCTTTTGGTAAATTCAAACACACGCCGCATTTTCACCTCATCGCCGTCGCGAAAAACGGGCTTGCCAAATACGGGCTCATTGCGGTCGTTAAACCAAAGCACATCAAGTATCTTCTTGTTCGAAAGGGAATTGTGCCCCTCCCACCCCATCAGGGTGTAATAGGTTTCGCGCTTGTGGGTCACAGGTTCTATTTGGTAGTAGAGCGCACCGTACCACTGCCCGGCCGCGATGATTTTGCCCTCGCTGCCGCGGTCGGGACTTCCATGGCTCGAGAGGTCGCGGTAATTCTTGTCGGGAAAGAGGATGAGCGCGCGGTATTGATATGTGCCGTCATTGAGGGGGACGTTCCAGTTGAACAGCCTGAAGGCATCGTCCGGGGCTTTCATGGCTCCCATTTTTTTCCATGTCGGAAAAACGTGGGTGTAGGCCTCATCGATGTCGAAGATTGCCATCAACACTTCGGCGATGCTGTCGCTGGCTGCTATGCGCTCCGCGTCGGTGGGTGCTTGTCCCACCCGCTGCTCAAGAGCAGCAACAAGGGTTTCCGCCTCCGTCACGGATTGCGATTTTGCCGGAAAGGCTAAAGCAAAACACAAAAACACGTGAAAACACAAGGATCGGATCATGCCGTTGAAACGCATGAAGCGTGCCGAAATTGTCGTTCTAATATTGTGCAATGCCACCCCTAAAGGTGCATAAATTCTTTCTTTTTGAGGAGCTCTTCTTCGCTTTCGCGGAAATCGGGATCGTCCACGCAGCAATCTACGGGACATACGGCGGCACATTGAGGCTCGTCGTGAAAGCCCACGCACTCTGTGCATTTATCGGTAACTATGTAGTAGACATCCATATCCACGGGCTCTTGCTCCGTCTCTGCGTCATATTCGTTGCCCATCGGGGTGGTCAGGGTGCCTTTGAGATCGGTGCCGTCGGCGAGGCGCCACTCTACGCCACCCTCGTATATCGCGTTGTTGGGACACTCGGGCTCGCATGCACCGCAATTAATACATTCGTCGGTTATGATGATAGCCATGGCTAATCTTTCTTTTGGAGGTTCTTTGTTTCTTTGTGCAAATATAATGGCATCATCGCCGAAATTGTTTCAAATTGACAAATAATTCCCCGACTGTAGTGAATGACCAATGGACAGCTCCGCTTGCGGAGGCCGGAAAGTGCTTTGAAGAACTCGCCACTTTGGTACTTGAAAACGCCGATACTGAGGGCCTCACCCCTGCCCGTGCGGCCTTTATTAAAGCAGCGGCACGGGCCCGTTCGGAGAATCCCTGGTTTACCGAAAATAACATTGCCGACGCCCTGCTCGGCCTCTCTCACATGCTGCGGCCCGAAGCCGTGGACCGCTGGGCGGACATGCACGGCGGACTGCCCAAGCGCCATACGGCAAAAAAGGTGGGCATCATCGCCGCGGGCAA
>JAIVHQ010000175.1 GCA_020200995.1 Flavobacteriales bacterium | reverse complement strand
GAGCACACACTCCTGGTCGAGGTCAATATTTCCCGAAAAGGCCGAAACCAACACCACACCCACGGCAAAAAGAAAGGTGAATGTAATGCCAATGGACGCGTCGGCCTGAAGGCGGGCCCGCTTCTTGAAGAGCTCGATGAGCCTTGCCGTGAGCAATCCGAAGATGGCCGCACCAATCAGCATGACCACCGAATTGCGAGAGCCGCTGATGAGGTAAGCCATCACGATACCGGGAAGTACTGCATGCGAGATGGCGTCGCCCGTCATGGCCATACGGCGCAGGAGGATAAAGGCTCCGAGCAATCCGCAGTTTACAGCCACGAGGGCGCCGGTGAGTATGATCCAAAAATCGCTCATTCCTTCGGTCTTTCGGGGATGCCTGGTATGGCCGATGCGTGCGGGTCTACCTTTGGGTATCCGAGTTCTTTGATCAATGCAGTTTCCAATTCAGGGGTGATGATGTGCTCGATGGCCTCGGCGTTGTGGTGCACGTGGTCGCCTGCCATGTTCATGCGGGTGTTCAGGTAGAGCTCCCAGAGGCGGTGCAGGCGCACCACGCGTTTGGCTTCGTTCATGCCTCCGTCTGTGAGGCTGATACCCTGCTTGCTTTGGTTAAACGCGTCTGTCCTGATCAGACCGTCACCCTCCAGTCGCTTTATGCTGCGCTCCAGCGGAATTGCCTCGAATTGGCGCGCCGCCGTAAGGTCGGAAACGGGAAAACGATCGGCGCCCGACTTTTCCGTAAAGTTGAACAGCAGCTTCAGCACGTTCTCGTCCATCATCTTCTTTTGGTGCTTTACCAATGTCCGACGGCGTGCATACATGCCGCGCTCGGGGGCAAAAACAAAAACAGCCGTGGCCGCAAGGCTCAGCACAATCACAATCCACGGCCCCGTGGGCATCGAAGGCGCAGTGTATGAAATCAATACACCCGATATAGCCGCAGCCGTGCCGATAGAGACCGAAATGAAAATCATCCGACTGAGCCGTTGCGCCAAAAACCGACCGGCCGCAGCGGGGGTAATGATCAGCGCGGCCATAAGCACAACCCCCACGGCCTGAATGCCCGCTGCCACTGCCATCACGGTCAGGGTGGAGAGCACAAAGCTGAGCGTGCGCACAGGGAGCCCGATAGCCGAAGCAAAATCGCGGTCGAAGCTGAACAGCTTGAGGTAGGGGTAGAGCGCCCAGACGGTGAGCACCAGCAGCAAATCCACCGCGGCAAAGAGGTAGAGATCGCCTGGCATCATGGCCGCCGCTTTTCCGAAAAGGAAGGAATCCAATCCCGATTGATTGCCCACAGCACTTTGCTGCACGCGGGTCAGCAGCACAATGCCGATTGCAAAGAACACACTCAGCACAATGGCAATGGCGGCGTCGGCCTTGATCTTGCTGTGGCGGGTGATTCCGTCGATCGTCAGCAGGCTGATCCACCCCGCGATCAGGGCGCCCGGAAACAAGGCCCACATGCTTTTTTCATTGAAAAGGATAAACGAGAGCACCACCCCCGGCAGCAGGGCATGGGCCACCGCATCGCCGATCAGGCTCCGCTTTCGCAAAAAGGCGAAATTGCCCACCAGTGAGGCCCCTGCACCGATGAGTGCACATCCAATGAGTACCCATATCAGGTTGGCATCCATGGTTACTCCTTCATTTTTTTCTCGCGGAGGGGGTACTCTTTTTTGCGCACCAGCTCGGCGACTTTATTCAGCAACGTGAGCTGACCTCCGTATGCTGTCTTGAGATTATCGGCGGTGAGCACTTCGGCTTTTGGTCCCGCGGCAATCAGGCGGGTGTTGAGCAGTATGATGTGGTCAAAAAATTCGATGGCCGTGTGGAGGTCGTGGTGCACGAGGACCACCGTTTTTCCCTCGGTCCGCATGTCTTCGAGGAGCCCCAGAATGGCCTCTTCGCTCGCCGCATCAATGCCCGTGAAGGGCTCGTCCATGAGGTAAATGTCGGCTTGCTGCGCCAGCGACCGCGCAATGAACACCCGCTGTTGTTGCCCGCCGCTCAGCGCCGAGATCTGCCGCTTGCGGTAGTCGGACATCCCTACGCGTTCGAGCGCCTCGGCCGCTATTTCGCGGTCGTATTTCGACAGGCGCCCGAAGAGGCGGCCTTTACGGTAGCGCCCTATCAGCGCAATATCTTCCACGGTGGCGGGAAAATCCCAATCCACCGATTGTCTTTGCGGCACATAGCTCACCCGCTCGCGCATTTCGTCGAGGGGTTTTTCGAAAATCCGAACG
>JAIVHQ010000392.1 GCA_020200995.1 Flavobacteriales bacterium | reverse complement strand
CTGTGAAGCAGCTCCTCGAAGACAACCCCGAGCTTATGGACGAGCTCGAAGCAAAAATCAAAGAGCAGCTCAAGAAAAATTGATGGTTGTTCCAACATTCAAAGCCGAAGCCAATTTAAGGGCTTCGGCTTTTTTACTTTACATTTTTTGATTGATATGATTGAATCTCTTTGTTTCAGTAAATTTTCGAAGCGAGTTGCTCTTTGGGCAGGGTTGGTGATAATTGGCGCTACCGCTTGCACTTCACCTTCGAGCGACAGCGATTCTGACCGCGCGGGGAAGTCGAGAACCGAGACTCCCGTTTCCGATAAAATCACCGAGCTTACTGACAAAATTCTGGACAAGCCGAACAATCCCAACCTGTACATCAGCCGAGCCTTGGCTTACACCGAGCAGGGAATGTATAACCTTGCAATCAAGGATGTGGACAGGGCCATGGTCATCGATAGCACTGTATCCTATTTTCACGCCACCCGCGGAGAGATTTTCTTTTTAAGCGGCGATTTGAGAAGTGCGCGTCTCTCCTTTGAGAAGGCGGTCGGTTATGATGAGGAAAACACCGAAGCCCTTTTAAAACTGGGGGAAATTAACTTTTTGTTGCGCCGCTATCCCGAAGCATTGCGCACGATTGATCAAGCGCTAAGGGTAAACGAACGGATACCGAAAGGCTATTTTCTGAAGGGGTATATTTTTAAAGAAATCGGCGACACCACCAAATCGCTGTCTTCATTTCAAACTGCCACTGAAGTGAATCCCGAATATTATGAGGCCTTTATGGAGTTGGGCCATATTTATGCATTTCGCGGTGACCCCATAGCATTGGATTATATCAATACTGCGTTAGAACTGAGGCCGGCGAGCACTGAGGCCTGGTACCACAAGGGCATGTATTATCAATCTAAAGGGATGATAGGCGACGCGGCCGAAGCCTATGAAAATCTGGTAAAGCGCGATCCTAAAGGGTATTTGGGCTACTACAACCTGGGCTACCTCTACCTTACCGAATCTGATCAATACGAAACGGCCTTGGCTTACTTCGATACCGTGCTTACCATTCAACCCGAGGCGATTGATGCCGTGTACAACAGGGGCGTATGCTACGAAGAACTCGGCGACGAGGAGACTGCAGAGGCCGTGTATCGCGAAGTACTCAGTCAGGATCCACAGCACACACTGGCCGCAAGGGGCCTGAGCCGCCTGCTCGAATAGGTTATTCCGTTATTCCATAAATCGCTGTCCGTCGGCGGGCATCACAGGGCCACCACTTACTGCATCAGGGGCGAAATTGATCTCGATAGAAGATGAGCCCGAAGGATTCTCGCTGCGAACCACCGGAATGATGTAGGTGATGCCGCGATAATACTGCTTTTCGGGCCGCTCTTTTTCACGGAAGTAGAGGTGAAAGTCCAGCACCAGGTTAGTTGGCATGGCATCGCTTTCTAGTTGATAGTCAAGGGTGACTTTTCCCTCTTCCATGTTGTTGCTGCGCACGTAGAGCGTGTCATTTCGCGACGAAACGCCCATGTTGGAATACCCTGCCAGATCGAATTCGTAGGCATCTCCGAGGTCAATGCTCAGGTCGAAGATGTTGTTTCCGTCCTGCACTTCGATGGTTTCGAGGTCTTTCACATCAGTAATTACGGGCGATGAGGTTTGTGCAATTTCGCCATAGTTGTAGAGGGCGATGGATTTTACTGTTTTTTTATTGAGATCGATGGCCCGGATGGCCGAATTTCCGGGGTCGGTGACGTAGAGCACTCCATTGAGTTCTACCACATCGATGGGTCCGAAGAATCGGGCCTGAGAGAGAGGTCCGTTTTGGTAACCGTATTCACCCGTTCCCGACAGTGTAGAGCTCCGCACCTTGAAGGGGTCGAATACGCGGATGCTGTGGTTGAAGGCATCGGCGATGTAAAGTTCTTCATCGTAGATCGTAACGCCTGCCGGCCACCGAAATGCCACGTCCTCTTGTCTACCATCGCTGAAGCCCGATTCAAAAAGTCCGGTTCCGGCAATGGTTTTTACCGCTCCATTTTCGAGCGACCTCACAGCTGAACTCTGGGCATCGGCGAAAAACAGGACTCCCGTTTTGTCCATGGCCATACCGGCGGGCTGAGACAGGAGGGCTTCTTTGGCTTTCCCATCGGCAAAACCTGCCAGGTGATCGCCTGCGATGCGCTCGGCCACTGTGGTTCTCAGGTCGCATTTCCAGATTTGTGCAGCGCCACCCCGTGCTATGTAGAGTGCAGCGCCACCCCTCGCTATGTAGAGGTTGTGGCCATTGAGGGCCAGGTGAGTAGGGAAGCCAAGTGATCCGGAATTCGCAGTCACTTTCTCATCCCCTTTTTTGCCCGGTAGTCCGTTGCCGAGAAAGGTGGTCACTTTCTTTTCAGCAAAGTGGACCTTTCGAATGCGGTGGTTTCGGTGATCGGCTACATACAGTGCGTTTGCCTCCTCATCCCATGCCAATCCGGCCGGACCGTTGAACGATGCCGTAGCCCATGTTCCGTCCATATCACCTTTATCGCCGCTGCCAATTACGTACATCACATCACCCGTGGGGGAGATGACCCAAATTCTGTTTGCAGAAAAGTCGCTGATAAACAGCATTTCGAGGTCGTCATTTTTCTCAATGCTGTGCGGAAATTCCAGCAAAGGCCTCTTGGACATTGATGATGGTTTCACAGATACAGTCGGGGTCGAGCTGACCTTCTCCGTCATTTTCAGGACCCGTAAAAATTCAGGCAAGGCAAGCTCCAAGCTGCGGTAGTCCAGCGCACCCTCGATTCTGTCCAGTATTTTGCCGGAAGGCGAGATGAAAAGGGTGGTGGGCCAGGTTTCGATCGAGTTGCACTCCCACGACTCGAAGTCGACATCGAGAAATATGGGCAGAGGCACGTCCCATAGCTCTTTGAACTTGCTCACAGCAGCCGAATCCTTTGGAAAACCAAACTTGGGATTGTTGACGTGCAGGGCGGTGATTTCTGGAAAAGACTTTTGGAGTTGCGCCAATACCCCCATGTTGTGATTGCTGTAGGTGTTGTCGAACGATCCGTATTGAATCACGGTCAGCTTGCCCCGCATGGAAGCTTCGGGGTCTGTGAGTCCCGAGTTGAGCCATTGTCCCTCCGGAAATGCACAAAATTCATCACGGCGATCGATGTATTCTTTTAATTGCTTGGGCGTTTTAAGGTAGAAACTTGAGATGATCTGACCGTAGGAGGCCGTGGCAGCAGTGAGCAGCAGAATGAAGCCGTGCAGGAGTTTTATCATTGGGTAGGATTAAGCTTTGAGGATTGATTGCCAAAATTAAGCCAAAAAAAAGAGTCCCGAAGGACTCTTGAATAAACCGGGGAAGCGGTGTTGTTTTATTTAACTGAATCGACCACGGCTTTAAAAGCATCGGGGTGATTCATGGCCAGGTCGGCCAGAACTTTACGGTTCAGTTGTACGTCTTTGTGCTTGAGCTTGCCCATGAATTCCGAGTAGGACATTCCGTTGATTCGGGCTCCCGCATTGATGCGCTGAATCCACAGCGCGCGAAAATTTCTCTTGTTCTGTCGTCGGTCGCGGTAGGCGTAGCCCAATCCTTTTTCCAACGCATTTTTTGCTACGGTGAAGACGTTTTTGCGACGTCCGAAGTAGCCTTTGGTTTGCTTGAGCACCTTCTTTCTACGGGCCCTTGA
>JAIVHQ010000391.1 GCA_020200995.1 Flavobacteriales bacterium | reverse complement strand
GAAAGCATGGGCGCACGAAGAACCGACCGGAGGGAGCTCACGAAAACCGCTGAAAGCTTACAATAATTGAGTAATTGAAAAGCAAGGAGTTGACATTAGTCAATGCGTTGCCCTGAGCGAAGTCGAAGGGACTGTTTTTAGAAGCAAGTCGCTAGACCTAGCCGGAGGCATGGTGCAACGCCGATCGAAGATCAAGCCGGAGGCATGAAAATGGGCTTTATGGACAGCCTCTACATGTTCTTCCAATCAGGAATAACCCTATTAACCTTAGGCTTCTTCTTCTTCACCGTAGGATTGATGAAGTACCTGAAGTCGATCGCGAAGTAGGTACCGTCGAGAATGTCGCGCTGCCGGAATGCGGGCGGACTGCCCTCGCGAAAGTAGTTCACTTCCGTGCGCATGATCTCCCCCACCATTTGGTGCCAGGAAGCGCCGAGGTAAAAGTAGCCGTCTTTTCTCGTGCGGTATTCCACCCCCACATTTCCCATCACGCCCAGGCGGACCCACGAAGGCTTAAAACCCTTAATGTTGTAAATGTTTTGAAGACCGATGACGTCGCTCGCGAAGAAGTTGGCTGATGCACCGAGGGCGACGTTCATGTAGAGGTCGTCGCCGAGCTGAATGTAGACCAGCCCTTTGAGAGGTATTTCATAGCCCACCACGCGGAAATGCGTTTCATCTGAAAAGGAAGTTTGAAGGTCGTTGATCTCAAAACGGTACCGCCGCCGGGTGTAGTGCAGCCCCGTCTCGAGGTTCCACACCCTGCTCAGCCGCATGCGAATCACCCCTCCGAAACCAAATCCGTCCTGAAGTTCGTACACCGCGCGAAAATTCTGATCGGGGTCGATGAGCACGGCAGAGTCCAGGTTGAAAACGGGGATGTTCTGAATGAGCTTGAACTCAATTCCCGCCGTCAGGGCAAAACGGTCGTCTTCCGTAAACTGCTGAGAACGGCCCGCAGCACACAAAAACACAGTGAGGACAAAGGCCGAAAACAGTTTTTTTTTCATCAGGTACCCAGGCGTAGCTTTTGCCCCACGCTCAGGTTCTGGTTCCGTTTGAGGTTATTTGCTGTGCGAATGTCCTCGATGGTGACCCCCTGCTCGCGGGCGATTTTGTAAAGGTAATCACCTTTTTGCACTTCATATACAATTTCACCCGGGGTTTCCCTATCCGGCACCACTGCCAGCACGGGGCCGTCGCGCTCAAGGCGAATCACTTCTTGCTTCAAAGTCCCCTTGCCAAAGTTGATGACCGTAGCCGGGTTGATCGGCACGCCCTGAAACCGCATTTCAAAGTGGAGGTGGCTGGCGGTGGAGTTTCCCGAGCTTCCGCCCAGACCCACCACATCACCGGCTTCCACTTCATCGCCGGGTTTCACCTTGAGGCGGTGGAGGTGGGCGTAGAGGGTTTCCAGTCCGTTGTGGTGGCGAATCACCACCACGCGGCCGTAGCCTTTGTAGAATTTCGACACCCGCACCACCCCGGGAAATGCCGCCTTCACGGGATCCCACACATCGAGGTTGATGTCGGTGCCGTTGTGATTTCGTCCCCAGCGCCAACCAAAATGTGAAGTGAGAATGCCTTGATACGGCACTTCAAAACCGCAGTTCTGATCGTGGTCGACGAGCTGCAGCGTGAGTACGGAGTCAAATGCCGCCAGGTTGTTGCGCATTGGGTTGGCCACATTGGTGTTCCAGTCCTTGTAAAAAGCATTGGCCGGGTAGGGCGAGTCGTCTTGGGGCACGTGGGCGTAAAACCCGACGGGCGCCGCCAGTTCACGCTCGAGGGCGGTAAGGTAAATGTTTACCGCGTTCAGCACCGGTTTAGGCACCATGGGAGTTTGAAAGATGCTGTCCACCACGTGAAACAGTTCGCTCCGCTTTCGTTTGGTGAGGTTGCGGTACACGTTGAGCTGGTTCACCAGATGCACGGGAATGTGTTCGAGCCTCACCAGCGAGTCGATCATGTCGGTGTAGAAAGCCACATCGTAGGCGGCCGTGGGCATGAACTTGGCGTCGGCGTTGTAGACCACTACGGCACTTGCGGTATCGCGCTTGGCGGAGCGGTTTTCATCTTTCGTTTTGTCGCCGTTTCCGTCGGTTGTGTTTCCGTTTCCGGAAAAGGCAAAAAGCGGAAGCAGCACGAGCCCCGCGAAGATGTAGTAAGGCAATTTTATCATTGGTGACGTTTGTTTAAGGATGCTCTTTTTACAGATAATTCATCGAAGATGTTTCGGGTTTTAACGGGTTTTTTTGGGGTTTTGGTATGAAAGG
>JAIVHQ010000390.1 GCA_020200995.1 Flavobacteriales bacterium | reverse complement strand
GGATGAAGAGGGGTGTGCTATGCACCCCTTTTCTTTGCCTGAAAGTTACGTCGGGAATGTGGCGGTTTGCTTTTAAGGCCGGATTTGAACACGTTTTTAAATTGACATTATTCATTTAACCTGTTGAGCGCTTGAATTCTGAACAAGTAGTTTGTAAATGAGATTATTTACTCTAAAATTGCAACTCGCCATAAACGTCACATCGAGTGTTTTTCAGTCCACTCGGACATCACAGTTTGTGCAAGCTGCTTTTGGACTGAAAAATGTATCGAGATGACTGAAATTCAAAGTTCAATAAAGAGCATGATCCACTTCGAAGCATCTCGATACATTTTTTCAGGCATCAACATCTCGTTGTGATGGAAACTTACTAAATGCCTGAAAAAACACTCGATGTGACGATCTTACTCATAAAGATTTTGCGTGATTTCAACCACTCAACGGGTTATTCATTTACATTTATGCGGCAATAATAACATGGACTACAAAGACTATTACAAGGTGCTCGGGGTGGACAAGTCCGCTCCGCAGGCCGAGATCAAAAAGAAATACAGAAAACTCGCGCTCAAGTACCATCCGGACAAAAACCCGGACGATGCTGAGGCGGAAAAACGCTTTAAGGAACTCAGCGAGGCCTACGAAGTAATCGGCGATGCCGAAAAGCGAAAGAAGTACGATGAACTCGGTGCCAACTGGAAGCAGTACGAGCAATACCAAAATGCCGGTTACGGTGGTGGCAGACGCACCCGTACATACGGAGGCGACTTTGGCGAAAGCTTCAATGGCGGATTTTCCGATTTTTTTGAATCCTTTTTCGGCGGGGGCGGAGGGGCGCGTGGGGGGGACCCCTTCGGTCGGCCTACGCAGCACACCGCGTCTACCACGCGGGCTTCCTTACCGCTGAGCTTTCACGATGCCTTTCACGGCGTGTCGAAAGTGGTGGAGCTCCACGGCAAGAAAATCAGGCTTAACATCAAGCGCGGCGCTCGCACCGGCCAAAAGCTCAAGGTAAAAGGCAAAGGCAAGGGTGGCGGTGACCTCCTGATCGAACTCAAAGTGGGTGAGCCCTACGGAATGAAACTCGACGGCCTGAATCTTCACGGTGCATTGCAGGTCGATCTCTACACCGCTGTGCTCGGTGGGAAGGTGAATCTACAAACTCCACACGGAGCCCTCACCGTTCCTGTGGCAGCGGGCACCCAGCCGGGCGGAAAACTCCGCCTGCGCGGAAAGGGCATGCCCGACTACGACAAGCCCGATGTCTTCGGCGATTTCATTGCTGAGATCAAGGTGACGATTCCCAAAAAACTGACTGCCGAGCAGAAAAAGCTGTTTGAGAAGTTGAGAGACACGGAGGCTTAGGCGCGACCTGAGCTGTTTCTAATCGTAATTCTCTGTTGGCGATGCTCACCGCTATGTGGATTGCTCGCTTCGCTCACATTTTTCATTCGTGTTTATTCGGACATTCCCGCCCGACTGCTTCATGCGGGCGGGCGTGGTTTCTTTTTTTGGCCGCCGTCGGCGGCTTTTTGTTTTAACCACGAATGTCACAAATGCACACGAATGGGTTTGCGCATGGTCGGGCTTCCCGCTTGAAACCCCATTTTTCATTCGTGAAAATTAGTGTTCATTCGGGCATTCGTGGTTTCTTTTTAGGCCGCCGTCGGCGGCTCTTTTTTTTTGCCACGAATGCACGAATGGTTGCCTGCTCGACTACGTCATTCGGGCAGGCCTGGGGCGATTCAACCTTGGATCTATATAGCTGCCTTGTTGTATAGGCTCCCGAATTTTGTATAAACCCCAAAAAGCGAAGCTTTTATTCCCGCCCGACTGCATCATGCGGGCGGGCGTGCATCCGTGGCCTTTTCCTTTTTTTATCTACCCGCATGACGCGGTCAGGCGGGAATGGCATTCGCTCAAAAAAAAGTTCGGCGGAGGAGCTAAAAAGTCGGCTTCACAGAGTAAAATAGAAATCATTACTCTTATAGCTCTGGTACTTGTCCTTATCAAAGGTGTAGTAGCGTGCGGGCTTGTGAGGCACCCCGATTTGCTTTTCCTTGAGCGGAACCAAAAAGCTCATTTTCAAAATTTTTCTCCTGAAATTTCGCTTGTCGAGCTCGGTGCTCAGGATGGCCTCGTAGAGTTTTTGGAGCTGTCCGAGGGTGAATTTTTCCGGGAGGAGCTCGAAACCGATGGGCTGGTACTTGCTTTTAAATTTGAGTTCTCTCAGCGCCGACTCGATGATCTCCTCATGGTCAAATCCCAGTGGTGGCAGC
>JAIVHQ010000389.1 GCA_020200995.1 Flavobacteriales bacterium | reverse complement strand
GATGCACACGGTGCGTTCCTTTTTTTCAAAAGCGAAGCTTTCATTAGCGCATTCTTGGCTACTTTTTTTTTGACAACCTTTTGGGGCTTTTTTGAAATTAGAACTCAATATCTGTTTTCAAAAAATCTACCCCACGGCTACCGGGCTTACTTCAAATTTCTGACCTGTAAGTTCTTCCGACACTTCCCAAAGTCGGCGGGCGGTTTCCTTATTTTTTGATTTCGGAACCGAATCCACGATTACAGGCTTTCCTTTGTACTCACCAAATCCGTCGGGGCCGAGATATTCGCCTCCTTTAAGGTCGGGGTCTAGGGCGGCCCTCAGTGTCGGCTGTGCGCCGGCCCGTGGCGACTGAGCGATGAGCACCGAGAAGATCGGACTCAGGACTTGCATCCATTTCGGGAGGTGGCGGCTCAGTTCCGTATCTGAGATGCCCGGGTGAGCCGCGAGCGATTTTACCCCGCTGTCGGCCGCTTTCAGGCGGCGATCCATTTCGTATGCAAATATCAGGCAGGCCAGTTTGCTTTGACCATACGATTTTCCGCGGTCGTACTTCTTTTCAAAATTCAGGTCGTCGAAGTTGATTTGGCCCCACTTGTGGGCGAGGCTTGACAAGTGCACAGCGCGCGAATCGCCCGCTGCTTCAAGTTTTGGGTAGAGCAGGGCGGTCAGCAAAAAGTGCCCCAGGTGGTTCACGCCCCATTGCAATTCAAATCCATCTTTGGTTTTAGAGGCCGGTGGCATCATCACCCCCGCATTGTTGATGAGGAGGTCGAGTTTGTCGTGTTTTTTATTGAACCTTTCGGCAAAATCGCGAACGGATGAGAGCTTGTTCAGGTCGAGTTCCATGACCGTCAAGCTGATTTTCGATCCTCCGGCCATTATTTTCGAGCGCGCGGCTTCCGCTTTATCGATGTTGCGGCATGCCATGACCACGTGCACGCCGTTGCGGGCGAGCGACTTTGCGGTTTCGTATCCCAAACCGGTGTTGGCCCCCGTCACGATGGCGGTTTTTCCGGAAAGGGAGGGAATGCTGTTGATGTTCCAGGTAGTTTTGGCCATGGCTTTTATATTTTATGTTTTAACAAGTCGATCTACTCCGGGCGGGTTAAAAAGTCCCCAGCGGTCGATGTGGTACTCCCAAGGATCGAAGCCGGCCACCCAATCTATAAATAATTCTCGAAACTCTTCCACCTCTTCGCGGATGAGGTCGATGTACTCAGGCTCTTTGAATCCGAATTCGCGCAGGGCGTGGCAGTGCAGGCGCAGTTCCATGGCGGCCTTGCGGATAATGGCCGCGCTTTCCATGCGCACGTCGTATATGCCCGCGCCCTCCGCACGGGCTATGTTGGCAGGGATAATCATCGCATCGCTCCGCATAAATTCTTTGGTGACAGTCAGGTCTTCGTTCTCATCGTCGATCACGTCGGCGAGCTTGAAGGCCAGTTCAGCCAGCTCGCGCCCCTTGATGTAGATCGGTAGCTTGGTGTAGTCGCTCATGCCGTCGAATCCATCACCGAACTCATCGTCATATTCGTCCATCACCCATTAATTTTCTTGAGTTTGTAAATCAGGTCCTCCAGCCCGTTGAGCTTGATTTCGTAAACTGTTTCGAGCAGCACACCCATTTTTCCCTTGGGCCACCCTTTGCGGTTGAACCACTCGAGGTACGACACGGGCAGGTCGCACACCAGCCGCCCCTCGAATTTGCCAAAAGGCATCTTCATGGTCACAATCTCGCGCAGTAATTCGGGGTCGGGTCCTTGCATGGTTCAAAGTTAACCTGAATTTCGCCTTTTTTGAAATGCGTATTGACTATTTGCACGATCGGCAGGGCCCGGCTTTCGCCTAATTCGCCTAAAAAGGGGTAGGCCAATGGTGGGAGCTTGAATGGTACGCCTTCCGGCAAAAAGTAGGCTGCCAGTGGTGGGTGCTTTTGCGAAAAGCATAGCATGTGGCGGAAAGGGCTACTTCACGAAGACAGGACCGATCACAATTTGCAAGGTATTCGGCCGGGATGTTGACGGTTTATTGTCAAAGCGGGTGCCGCTTCAGGGCAAGTTTTTGACAATGTCATTCACATTTGCCCTGATTTTGTAGTCCGTATCGAACTGCCGCCAAACGATCACGCCGTTTTTGTCGAGGATAAATGTGGCAGGTACCGGGAGCCGCTGACTATCATCTGAATGTGCAGTTTTTAATTCTGCATTGAGCTTGTCGTTGTACAGTTCGATGGTGGCTTCATCGGGTTGAAATAGCACGTCGAAAAGGCTGGCAATGGCGTAACCCTCATCGTAAAGCAGGCTGAAATCGGTCTTTAATTTCTCGATCATTTTTTTGGCGTACTCCGGCTTTTCGGGAGAAACAGCCACAAGCCGCGCACCTCTTTCTGTGATCAGATTGAGGGAGTCATTGAGCGCGCTCATGTGTTTGTTGCAAAATGGACACCACTGACCGCGGTAAAACACCACCACCACAGGTCCCCATTTCAGCGCTTCGGAGAGCTTGAATTTGCCTCCCCGCGCCTGCACAGCAGAGAAATCCTCAACGCGCTTGCCGACCTTCAGGCCCCTAGCTGATTCTTTCGGGCTTTTATCTGCTGCTTCCGCCCTTTGGGCTTCATTGTTCAATGCCACGGCTTTTCCCGTTGACTTTTCGCTCTCTTCATTTTGGGCACACCCTGTGAACAGGGCGGTAAGCAGAACGATGGAAATGGTCAGGATAAACGAAAGTGGTGTAGTCTTTTTCATCTTTTTTTTCTAATGGTCAGTCTTCTCTGCGTCCGGGTATCCGTCTATCGGTATTCGGGATTCGGATTCGTTGTGTCACCTTGATCCCAGGCATTGCGTTGGTTGCCATGTGCGGGAATACCGCCGTGGTCTTTGAGCCAGGATGTCAGCCTCCATCACTTTTTTTTGAATCTCCGGCCAGTCGTCTTTTTCCCAGCCGTGTTCGCGCATATCGGGGTACACGCCCGTAGCGATGTCGCGGTCTATTGCGCGAATGATTTCGGTCTGTACGCCATTGCCTTCCATAATCGCCGCTGATTTGTCCATCAGTCCTTGCGTGTGTGACACGGCCGGTGATTTCTTCAGCGTACAATTGATAAAAACGGCTTTCAGGTCCGAGAAATCCTGCTTTGAACTTTCGTTCAGTTCTTTTTCAAAAGGGTTTAAGGTTGCCATGTGTTTGTATGTTATTATGTTAAAATAATGTCACTCGTTGATTGTACCACAACGTACTTGATACAACAGCCTTGTTTTTTTCAGACTGTGATTATTTGATAGCCGTCTTTCACAAGGTTCAGCACACTTGGATGCCCGTTGAAATCTTTTAAGAACGGAATTCCGGCTTTTTCCACTCCCTCCGTGGCTTTGAATGCTTTGGAGCAAAAGTGGCAGGCGCCGGCTATGGCGGGCTTAATTTTTTCAAATGCTCCGTGCATCGGATGGTCTGCATCCGCAAGTTTCCCTGGCCATGTTACACCCGCACCGTCAAACAGAAGCACGCCGTCTTCATTTGCTTCCCTGAACTCCGATACAATTTCCAATGCGTTGGCCATTCGACCCATGTCGGCATGGTTTTCAGAATCTGCGAAAACAATAACTGCAACTTTACTCATGATGGTTCTGTTTTTTAATAGTTAACGAATGAGTTTTCAAGTGATCACTGTAAAGCTAACGGAATCCTTTCACTTGAGAAAGCGCGAAAAGGCAGTTTGACACCCATCTGACAAGGGCTGTTTTTCATTTCTTTTTTCCGAGGGCCATTTCCAATATTTTCTTTGCCGGTTCGGGCCAAAACCGAATGTGCTTTTTCAATGAAAAGGTTAATTTCGCGTATGGTGTCGGGGGCGGTGTGCCTGCCGGCAAAAACCGCACAGCGGGCAGATCCGATTTTTGCGGAAAGCTGCCACCCGAAGTCCCGAGCATGTCAAAGTCCAAGCTAAAAAAATACCTGAAAGACCTCAAGAAGGCCCAACTTGAAGAACAGGTGCTCGAGCTCTACGAGCGTTTTGCAGAAGTGAAGACGTACTACGATTTTGCTTTCAACCCCAAGGAAGACAAGCTGGTGCAAACCGCCAAAGAGAAAATTTATAAGGAGTACTTTCCCCAAACCCGCCGCCGCCCCAAGGCCCGCCGCTCGGTGGCGCAAAAGCACATCAAGCAGTTTCTGCTCCTGGGCGTCGACCCGGCCCTCACCGCAGATGTGATGCTCTTCAACCTCGAGACAGCGCAAGACTACGCCCGCCATCGACCGCCGAGTCAGGCTGCGTTTTACAAAAGCATGCACGTGAGTTTTAAGCAGGCCGCCGCACATTGTGCGCTTTATGGTTTGCTTCCGGTGATGTTTTCTCGATTGATTGCCGTGACTGAAACAGCAAAGGAACTAAAGTGGATGAACGCCGATCGGTTTGAGGAGACGGTGGGGGAGGTGGATTGATTGATGGGTTGATGATATGATGAAGTGATGATATGATGGGTTGATGATATGATTAGTTGATGATATGATTGGATGATTATGCGATTGGTTGATGAAGAAGGATATGTGAGGTGGCGCCCTTCAGGGTCGGGGAGCGCGCGGGGTGATATCATTGATCTACTAAAAGATTCGGAGATAGTCTGTAAAGTATGATATGTGAGGTGGCGCCCTTCAGGGTCGGGGAGCGCGCGGGGTGATAAGATTGATCTATTAAAAGATTCGGCGATTGTGCTCGGACAAAACGGCGGAGCGCCGGTGGATTTTGAGCTCACCCGATCGGATTCTGTCTTCGTTTTTGAAAATCCCGACCATGATTTTCTTCACCACACTTTTCACCAATTTTGAAGAAGTGGGCTCGAAGTCCGGCAAACCCTAAACTTCTTATGGAGCATCAGTGTGCGATGACGGCCGGTTAGCTTGTCCTGCTTCGCGTTTGTGCTTCCACCTTCTGTGGCTCCACAGCCAGGGAGCCGGATCGCGGCGGATGGCCTTCTCGAGGGCGCGCACGTGGAGGTCGGTTACGGCAAATTCGGGAAGTTCGCCCGGGTTTTCGGCCAGCAGTTCGAAGTGGAGCTCGTACCTGCCGCGTCCTGTTTTTCGAATGTCAAAAAACACGAC
>JAIVHQ010000388.1 GCA_020200995.1 Flavobacteriales bacterium | reverse complement strand
GTGGTTGATCACCAGGTCGATGTGCTTTTGCAAATACGAATCGTCGGGGGTTACTTTTCCAAGATTTTCCACTTCTGCGAAGTCGAAGTCGGCCTTTTCGGCGGCTTCGATCACGGCGCGGCCCTGTGCATCTGAGATGAATTCACCTTTGGCGTTGAGCAGTTTGAGGGCATTCCACTGAGCGGGATTGTGGCTGGCGGTGAGGATGATGCCTCCCACGGCCTTTTCGCCCGTCACGGCGAGCTCTACCGTGGGCGTTGTGCTGGGGCCGAGGTCGATCACGTCGATGCCCAGGCCGGTGAGGGTGGCGCTCACCAGGTCGGAAACCATGGGGCCGCTGGGCCGGGCGTCGCGGCCTATCACCACTTTTGCGGGGCTGCCGTGTTGCTCATTGAGCAGCATTTGTCCATAGGCTGCGGTGAATTTTACAATGTCGACGGGGGTGAGGTTTTCACCCGGTTTTCCGCCGATGGTACCGCGGATTCCGGAAATACTTTTGATAAGTGTCAATGTCTTGGTCTTTTTTGCAAAGGTAACCATCGGCGCTGTATGGCAATGCGTGCAGGCAGTGTCATTTCCACACTTAATATACCTGTGGGCAAGTCGAAAATGCCTATCTTTGCCCGCCTTTCGCGAGAGCGGGCTGTAGCAGGTCGGTTCGCAAATTGTTCACAGCATTGTTAAAAACAATTGCGCAAAAGAATGACATTGGGTGACGGTTTTCATAAATTTGATGCTATCACCACGTTAAACTCGGTATGACAGGGTACACAAGCGATTACTTTTCGGACGGGGATGAGGATTCTGTTGAGCGGTTTGAAGACATGCTCAGGTCCAATGCCTCCTACTTCTTCGACGTCGATGAAATCGAATCAGTTTGCGATTTTTACTTCGACCGTGGCAACCACACCAAGGCGCGCAAGGCCATCGAACATGGGCTGGAGCTCCACCCGGGCTCCAATTCGAAGGAACCAAAGCCTGTTTGCTTAAAGCCCTCGAAACCACGACTGAAAACCGTGAAGAAATTTTTCTGGACCTCGCCTTTGAGCAGGAAATGATCGACGACTACCAAGGGGCCATCCAAAGCCTCAAGCAGTCGCTCCGCATCAATCCCGAGCACGAGGCCTGTCTCTTTGAGCTTGGCTACTGCTTCGAGATGGCCGAAGAGGTGGAGCTGGGAGTCGACTTTTTTAAAACTTTCATTGACGATCACCCCTACAGCTTTGTGGCCTGGTACAATCTGGCCCTCTGCTACGATAAGCTCGGCCTGTTCGAAATGGCCATCGAAGCAGTGGATTACTGCCTGGCCGTCAAAGACGACTTTGCCAATGCCCACATCATGCGCGGCAACCTGCTCACCAATTGCGACAAGGATGCGCGGGCCATTGAAGCTTACACAGAATCATTGCAGTACGATGAGCAAAACCCGATGGTGTACGCCGCCATTGGCGAATGCTACGAAAGACTTGATCAGCCCGCTTTGGCGGAAGCCAACTACGTGCACGCCCTCTCCATCGACACCGATCACGTGGAGTCGTTGATGGGCATGGGCGCCCTCCGTGAGGCCGACGATCGACTCACCGAGGCCCTCGCTTTTTACCGAAAGGCCGTGGCGAAAGACGAGTTCAACCTCGACAACCGACACATCTACGCCGAAACCCTCCTCAAGATGAAACGAACTGAAGAAGCGGCCATGGCCTACATGGAAATGGCTGAGCAATTCGTGGACGACGAGGAGTGTCGAATCGCACTCGCAGACATTAGATTTACCCAAAACGGAGCCGATGCGGCCCTCGAAGTGCTGCGCGAAGCCATGCAGCAAATACCCCAATCTACAGACCTGATATGGCACTTGATAAAATACCTCATAATAGCCGGCAGACCGCTGCAGGCGGAAGCGATACTGCTGAAAGCCGAAGCACTTCACAAGGAGGGCCTCACGTACTTGAACAGCATATTTCCGGAAATGGGGAACTATCCGAACATCGCGGGCCTCAACAATCAGGGCCTGACAAGCGAAGCGTAGAAATGAATTTCGAACTTCCTTTTATCCCCGAACGCCCCGTAAGGCCGCGCAACAACGGCCTTACCATGATGATGGACAAGGGCCTGAGCATCCGCGAAACGGAAGATTTTCTCGATGCAAGTGCCGAACTGACGGATATCGTTAAGCTCGGATTCGGGACTTCCTACCTCACCAAAGACCTCAAGGCCAAAATAAAGCTCTACCACGAAAACGACATGAAGGTCTACCTCGGAGGTACCCTTTTCGAGGCGTTTATCGCCCGAAACATGTTCGACGATTACCGAAAGCTGATCTCAAGCCTCGGCCTTGAATGCTGCGAAGTTTCTGACGGAAGCATTCACCTCGAGCACGACAGGAAGCTGGAGTACATCTCAAAACTGGCCAAAGACTTTACCGTGCTTTCTGAAGTGGGCTCCAAGGAAGAGGGCATCCTCATCGCTCCCGGCAAATGGGTGAAAATGATGGATACCGAGCTGCGCGCCGGCTCGTGGAAGGTGATCGCCGAAGCCCGCGAAAGCGGAAATGTCGGCATCTACCGCCCGAACGGAACGGCCCACGTGGTGCTCGTCAATAAAATTCTGGCCAAAGTGAAGTCGGAAGACATCCTCTGGGAGGCTCCGCAAAAATCGCAGCAAGTGTGGTTTATAAAACTGATCGGGCCCAATGTAAACCTCGGGAACATCGCCTACGACGATGTGATTCCACTGGAGACTTTGCGCATCGGATTGCGGGGTGATACATTTTTTGAATATTTGCCCGAAGAAATCGCCGCAGCTGTGCGGCCCTGATACTGAATTTTCAGCCATGAAAAATATTACTCCCGACCGATTGCTCCGCGCCGCCGAGACCGAAACTGAATTTCAAATCATCGACGTTCGCGAAGCTTACGAGGTAGAGTCAGGCAATATTGGCGGGCTTCATATCCCCATGGCCGAAGTAACCGAGCGCCGCGGCGAGATTCGCAGGGACATTCCCGTGGCCGTATGTTGCCGCTCGGGAAAGCGCGCTGCGGCTGTGGTACATTTTCTCGAAACTGAATTTCACTTCGACAACCTCTACTGTCTCGAAGGCGGCATCGAAGCCTACGCCAAAGAGACCGACGCGGAGATCACCGTTTACTGATGAAAAATTTCAAAATCCGGTTGGTCCTGGCGCTTAAAGGTGTGGCCATGGGAGCGGCAGATGTGGTGCCCGGCGTTTCGGGTGGAACCATTGCCTTCATCACCGGAATTTACGAGGAAC
>JAIVHQ010000387.1 GCA_020200995.1 Flavobacteriales bacterium | reverse complement strand
CAAAAATTCATTCTGCTCGGCAAAATCGGTGAGGATGCGGTCGGCGATTTGCTGCGCATTGTCGGGATAGTGCACCTGAACAGTTTGGTTTTGCGACAGCCACTGCGCGATCTCTCCATGGTATTCTCTTTTGAGCGACTTGACTGAAGGCACCCCGAAAGCTGCGAGAGAATGCACATTGCAAATTTGCTCGAACTGCCGCTTCATGGGCATGACGAGCAACTTCTTTCCGAGGAAAAGCGCCTCGGTGGTGATCCCGAAACCCGCAGAGCAAAACACTCCCTCGCAGGATGCCAGACAATCGGTGAAAGCGCCTGCGCTGACGGGAACGATTTCAACATTTCCGGAAAACCGATGCTCGCCGCCGTGCTTTGAAAATACCACCCAACGCTTTTGTGGGAATTGATTGAGGACGGAAATAATCTTCTGATCTGAGTAAAACGGAAGGTAAACCACATAGTGATTGCCATTAGACACACGGGCATTCCTGATTTCGCTGCGAATGACGGGCGTGTTGATAAACCGGTCGACGGAATTGTAATGAAACCCGTAGCAAATATCGACAGGGGCGTAATGCTTAAAAACGGCCTCGGTGATGTGCCCGATACTGACATCGTCGGGCTTTGGAATGCGCGGGTCGAGGAGGGTGCATTGGTTGCTCAGCCCCACACAAGGCACATCCTGACGGAGGGCGGCACGGGCCGAAACGGGCTCAAAATCATTGACCACCAAATCGTATTCGCTGAGATCGAGGTCTTCGATTTCCCGAAAAAATCGCGGAACATCGCCGTACCACCAGGTATTGAACAGGTCGATGCCTCCGTGCTTTCCGAACCGAAACCCGAGTCCGTTGAGCCTGTACCGAATGCGGTGGCCGAGCGGAATCTCGCTGTGGGTGCCCGACACCAAAATGTCTGTCTCCACCCGCTTTTTAAGCGCCGGAATGATCTCTGCGGCCCGGGCGATGTGCCCGTTTCCCGTGCCCTGAATGGCGTACAGTACTTTCATGATGAAAAGGGTTTGAATTCGGAAACGAGCCTGTCGAACATGGCGTTGTTGCTAAGGTCTTGCTCCAACTCGGTTTCTATTTCGTCGAGAATCCCGGCGGTGTCTTCGTGGCGGTAGAGGCTCCAGGCGCCTTCGTTGTACTCGAGCGCGGTGAGATTTTCCACCCAATCGCCGGAGTTGAGGTAGGTCACGGGCCCTTTTTCTCCTTGGGCCTCTTTAATGACGGGTTGGTGAATGTGGCCGCACACCACGTATTTGTAGCCGTTGGCACTTGCGAGATCGACGGTGAGTTGCTCAAAATTATTTATGAAGCTGACGGCACTTTTCACGCTGTTTTTGATGCGCTTGGAAAGGGAAATGCGGCTGCCGCCCATGTATTCCAGACCGCGGTTGACGGCGCGGTTGAGCAAAATGAGCATGTCGTAACCTACACCGCCGAGCTTGGCGAGCCACTTTGAGTGCTTCATGGTCACATCGAATACATCGCCGTGAAAAATCCACGCGTGGCCGCCTTCGAGTTTGAGGATAAGCTTGTTTACAATCACGAGGCTGCCGAGCTCAAACCCGGCAAATTTGCGCAGGAGTTCATCGTGGTTTCCGGTGATGTAGGTAACGCGGACACCCTTGGCCATGAGGTTGATGATGTATTTCACCACCTTCATGTGGCTCTTGGGCCAGTAGCGCTTGCTGAATTGCCAAATGTCGACGATGTCGCCGTTGAGCACGAGGTGGTCCATATCGACCGACTTGAGGTAGCGGAGCAGTTCCTTGGCATGGCAGCCGTAGGTACCCAAATGCACATCGGAGATGACCAGTATTTCGACTTTTCTCTTGGGAGTACTCACGGCTTTGGGCGATTTGGTGACGGTTTATAGCTGCACAAGTCTGCGACGGAGAAATCTCTATCTTCGTGTTTTCGCTTCGGGCGGTATGTGAATTCCTGTATTGGCATGAACCAATGTGTTTATTTTCGGTTTGATACAAAGCTCGTCTACACACATGAACCTGTGGTTAGGGAAGGTTTACATTTGAGTTAATTGTAGTGCAGGGCCTGAAAAAAACGAGGTGAAAAGAAAAACAGATTAATGGCGAAGGTTGGCATAGTAGGATCGGGAGTGGCAGGAATGGCAGCCGCAGCAGGGCTCCGATCGGCGGGGCATGAGGTGGAGGTATTTGAGGCCAACTCCTATTTCGGAGGCAAGCTCACCGCATTCGAGCAGGCGGGCTACCGCTTCGATATGGGGCCGTCTCTTTTCACCGTGCCGCATTTCCTCGACGAGGTGTTCACCCTTTCCGGG
>JAIVHQ010000174.1 GCA_020200995.1 Flavobacteriales bacterium | reverse complement strand
GCAGGGATTCGACTTTAATTCGGCCCACCTTTTTCTCAAGGATTTCGGGGCATTCAAAGCCATTGCCATCGGAGATTATCAGGCCCAGTTTGGCCAGGGACTCACCTTTTGGTCGGGGCTCGGTTTTAACCGAAAAAGTGCCTTCAGCGTCAGCATTGCCCAGCTGGGCGGCGGCTTGCGGCCCTACACGTCGATCAACGAAAACCTATTCCTGCGGGGTGCCGCCACCACTGTGCAGGCCGGCAACATCAAAGTGACGGGATTCTACTCGGGCAAGGGCATTGATGCCACCCTGGATACAGATTCGGGCAGCGATGAAGAGGATGCGGAATTCGCCGATCCCGAAATTGTGGTCAGCGCATTTCAGGAAAGCGGTTTTCACCGCACTCCACGGGAGATGGCCAACAGGCGCTCCCTTTTTCAGGAGCACATCGGCGGCAACGTCGACTTTACCAAAGACAATTTTCACATCGGCGTCACGGGTGTATTCATGCGCATCGACGGGTCACTCAACAGACGGACGCAGGAGTACAGCGCCTTTCGCTTCCAGGGCAGTGAGAATGCGACAATGGGTGTGGATTACGCCTGGAGGTTTCGCAATTTTTTCGTGTTCGGAGAAACAGCGAGGAGCCTCAACGGTGGCCTCGCTACCATTAACGGGATCAACATCAACCTGCATTCGCGGCTTTCGATGAACATCACGCAGCGACACTACGCCCGCGACTTTCAGCCCGTGGCTTCAATCGCCTTCGGTGAAGGTTCACAGGTGGAAAATGAAACAGGGGTCTACGCGGGCTTCGAATTTCGGCCTTTCAGCAAGTGGACGGTGAATGCATTTGTAGACCAGTACCGTTTTCCATGGCTGCGCTTCCAGACCGATGGCCCCTCTTCGGGCTACGATTTTTTCACGCAAGTGGAATACAACCCGACCAGCCGTATCAACATGTACTTCCGCTACCGAGAGCGGCTGCGCGAACTCAATACCCGGGATGAAGTAGAGCGCATCCGCTTTCTGGTGCCCAACCCGCGGAAGAATGCGCGCTTGAATTTCATCTATCGGGTCAACAGAAATATCCGTCTCGGCTCGCGTCTGGAGTATAGCCAGTTTCAACGCGGCGACGAGCCCCGATCGGAGGGATTCATGATTTTCCAGGACCTTCAGTACAAATTCACCAAGCTGCCCATTACCCTGACGGGTCGCTACGCCATTTTTCAAACCGACAATTTCGACTCGCGGCTCTACGCCTACGAAAACGATGTGCTGTACTTTTTCTCCATCCCCGCGTACAGCGGACGCGGAACGCGCACCTACCTTCTTATGAAGTACGACATCAGCCGCAGAATCGACCTCTGGGTGCGATGGGCGCAGTTTTACTACACCGATCGCAATGAAGTCAGCACAGGGCTCGAGCAAATCGACGGCAATACGCGGACTGAAATCAAAGTGCAAGCGCGGTTTAAGTTTTAACCAAAGTTTCGGAGCAAAATCGGGCAATTTACACTGAACGTACATAACGGCACGTGTTTTTCTACATGGCATCAATATACCCCGGTTGAAACCGGGGCTTATTAAACAGGCCTTACCTAACGGCACGGGGACACTCCTTTTTGATTAAGTGATTCTTATGAAGGTTTTAAATTTCGTTCTGAAAGTAGTTGTGTGAGTTTTTTTTTGCAGAAATTCATATAGTACTTTGAGTGAACCTGCAATTCTGTCGAAGTCGATTTATTGGATCAAAATGTACTTTCAGAGAATATGATTGCCTTGTAGATGGCCCTCATGCAAGGTAGGCGTGCCGTTAGGTACGCTCAGTATAAATTTGCTCCGACACTTCAGATTTTAATAAAGCTCCATCAGAAGACGAAACTTCGAAGATAGTTCCGCGGGTCGAAGATCCTGCTTCAGCAGTGGACGCATGTCGCCGCGGAGCTATTGACATTAAAATCGCTCAGTCAAAAAAGCGATCATCTTTTCGAGGGCCCGCACGCGGTGGTTCATTTCTCTCTTGGCTTCCATTCCCATTTCGGCAAAGGTAAGGTCGCTGCCTTGCGGCAAAAAGACAGGGTCGTAGCCGAAGCCTCCCTCTCCGCGCATTTCGGCGGTAATGCTGCCAAACACCTCGCCCGTAAAAAGCTCGCGCAGTTCGGGGGTCACAAATGCAATCACCGTGCGAAAAGTCGCCGAACGGTCGGAGGCATTCTCAAGCGCCCCGAGCAGTTTGGTCATGTTGGCCTGCGGATCGCGCGAACCGGAGTAGTGGGCCGTATCTACGCCGGGGGCCCCATGGAGGGCTGAGACTTCGAGTCC
>JAIVHQ010000386.1 GCA_020200995.1 Flavobacteriales bacterium | reverse complement strand
AATAGTAGCAATCATGTCGCTCTGTGCGGGTGTGGATCGATTATTTATGTAGTCAGGCTTCAAAAATGTTTTGGACTTTGCGCCCATAGCGATTAACCTGCCGTGCGCAAGAAAGCCCTCCTTCTTAGCACGCACCCAAGCACTGAAGGTGCGACATACCTTAGCCCGGGGTTACCAGTTCACTGCTGCCAATGTCAAGACAACGAATTTATTGCTGAAGGTTTAGGTGAGAGGATCATTTTGAAAAGTATGATTTTGGTGGCTGAGTCATAAAGTTCGATAGCAACGCGCGCGAAGTTCCTAAAAACAAGGAGTTGACTGAAGTCAATGACTGTTTTTAGAACAAGCGCAAGGCAGATAGCGGACTTTATGGCCAGCCACAACGACATCCTTTGGCGCAGTCACCCCTTTCCTTTGTGTCTCAAAACACAAAACAAACCCCAAAAATCATGAGCCAAAGCAAAGCAAAACACGCAGAAATCAAACAGAAACAGCAGAAATTAGACCTTGCAAAACAAACCCTCAAAGCCGAGTTTGTGGGCCTGGACGGGGTGATCAATGAGGTGGTCGACGCCATCGGGTCGTGGTATTTGTTTCCCGAAATACAGGAAAAGCCGCTTGTCATCAACCTTTGGGGCCTCACGGGTGTGGGCAAAACTTCGCTGGTGAAGCGCCTGGCCTCATTGGTGGATTTTGAAAAGCAATTTTACCCATTCGACCTGGGAAGGGGGCGAAGGCAGGTTGACGTACAGTACGGAATGGAAGGCATCTTCGAAAACGAAGGTGGCTACCCCGTGATTCTGGCCTTCGATGAATTTCAGCACGCCAGAACCCTGGATCAGTTCAGACAGGAAAAAGAAAACAGCAATAACCCAATTATTTGGCAGCTTTTGGACAGCGGTAAGTTTTACACCGGGTATAGTGGTTCGGATGTTCATGAGCTGTACGAGCTCCTCGGGAGACTTCGTAAATATAACAGGCTAGGTATTAAAGTAGAGCGAGGTGTTGTAGCAGAAGGAATTGAAACCTTTCGAAAAATCCGCGAACGCGAGGAAATGCTTAAGCTCGGAGAATTCAAGATGGTGATTCACGATTTGCGGTTTATTCCTACTACCTATTGTGAGAAAATGTACGATGCAGCCAAGGACATGTTTGAAACTCCCACGGATGTAGAGCAGCAATGCGTAGAACTGGACGGCCCCGGCAGCATTAAACTATTGCAGAAAGTGATCAAAGAAGCGCAAGCCCCGCGGGAGATCGACTGCAGCAAGAGTCTCATTTTTATAATGGGCAACCTGGATGAAGCATACCAAATGAGCAACAATCAAAATACAGATATCAGCGCCGATGATTTCCACCTGGAATCGCTGAAAATCAATGTACCGGATATTAAAAAGGCTTTGGAAATGCGATTCCGCCAGGAGCAAATTGCCCGCCTCGGCAACAACCACATCATCTATCCCGCACTGAATCGGCAAAATTTTGAAGAAATTATACGCCGGGAGTTGAATAAAATTGCCGACAAAGCAAGGTCCCATTTCGATCTCGAGCTCCACTTCCACGCGTCGCTCAATAAACGGTTGTATTTAGAAGGAGTATATCCAACGCATGGCACGCGCCCGCTGTTCACCACGATCTATCACATGGTGCACTCGCGGCTGGGAAAAGTGGTGCACGAGCTCTACAAGCATAAACTCATCGGTTGCTCGGTTCAATTTGAAGGGCATGTTAAGGGCATTCTGGTGCGGTTTCTCCGCGGAGAAGAGACCTGCCACACCGTGCTGTTTGAGCAGGTATTTGAGCTGAACAAACTCCGTGCAGAGAAAAGAGATGATCGGCAGGCCATTACAGCAGTGCACGAAAGCGGACACGTCGTTCTTGCCGTGGTGTTGCTTCGCACCCTTCCAAAATTGGTTTGCTCCGTTACCTCCGATACAAATTCCAATGGGTTCTCTCAAATCGAAAAGATCCGGGAGTACACCTCGAAGCGCGAAATCCTTTCGCGCATAGCGATGCTGCTGGGCGGACTGATCGCCGAAAAAATAGTCTTTGGGGAAGATTACATCACCGACGGAAGCTCATTGGATATAAAGCGCGCCACCCACCTGGCCACATCGGCTTTAAAAGAAGAGGGATTGGGAAGTGCGAATGGGTATTACGATGTGGAATCGCAGACGCCCGGCTTCAGCCTTTTTGATAACGATTACCGGCTGAACGGCGAAGCGCGGGAACTCATCGCAGCGGCAGCCGGTCTCGCCGAAGAAACGCTGAAAGAACAGGAAAAACTCCTTTTGCACATGGCCAATTACC
>JAIVHQ010000385.1 GCA_020200995.1 Flavobacteriales bacterium | reverse complement strand
CATCAGCGCTGTGCGGGAGAAGAAGTGAGGCGTTTCGCCGCTGATGAGGGTGATTTTTGCGGAGGTATCGTTTTTGCGCAAGTGCCTCGCTGTGGTGACCCCTGCGATGCCGTTGCCGATGATGACGGTGTGTGTTGCCATATGAGTTCCAAAGTACGTCAAAAACATCGGACGGGAAGTGTCGGCGGTATGACAAGAAGGCAGACTGCGTCAAAAACAGTTTTAGGGGATCAGCGCAACTTCGCCGCCCTGTTGGCTTCCTTCATTTCCTCCTTGAGGATTTCGAAAACCACCTCGGTTCCTCACAGGGCGAGGTGATTCATGACCACAAAAGCCCTTCGCAGTTTGATTTCGGTGCTCTTCACATTGTGAGCGTAGTAAATGAGGCTGCGCTTTGTGCCGGGATTCAGGGCGTTAAACGTTTTGACGCATCCCTTCTTCAAATTAAGCACCCATGGGCATGCCGTGAGGGCTGTGGTCGGGCGCGAGTTGCACCTCGACGGGATGTCCTCCGGCAATTCCGAGGGTTTCACGGGTAGCTTTGTCGTCATTGATAAAGTGACCGCCTCCCTTCATCGGCATGAGGGCGCAGTGGTATTGGTGCGTGCCATTGAGTTTGGCCACAGCGTCCGCAGGCATTCAGAAAATGATCTGCGACCTCAGCGGGCACGGGCAGGTGGAATATCCACAAATCGGAATCGAAACCAGATAGCTGAGCCGTGAAAGTCATTGAACGAAAATAAAAACAGCTTCGATCTTCGGTAAGTATTAAAAAGAAGTGACACAGAATCGAACCTCAAATTAGCGTCAGGCATCAAATCATTCTTCTCGCAGCGCTGCAATGAGTTGTTCCTTGTCCATTTTACTGCGGCCTTCTATGCCCGCTTTTCGAGCCGTCTTGTAAAGCTCCGTGCGTGTGCGCTCCTCATATGGTCGACTGTCGGTATCGGGATTTTCTGTATTTGCGATGCGCGCAGCTTTTTCTTTTGACATACCCTCATCAAGAAGGGCTTCGTACTGCGCTTCATTATTGATAGAACTCTTCATACTCATGTGCAAGCTGGTGGTATTTTTTCTTTAATGGTAATTGATAGGGAAGTCAAACAAGCCGACAATTGAGCCGTCAGGTCTGTTTTCAGAAAATCAAGCCGTTTTTGGTTGCATCTCTATGATTGGCATTCTGTTCTCTACGAAAGCGTAAATGCGTTCATAGAGCTTTGTCGACCCTTCGGTGTCGCGCCAGCTTTCTCCCTGGCTGATGCTGATTTCGATGACAGATACGCCTTGGTGATCGGTTCCCGACGGAAACAACCATGCTACATCTTCGCTCCAGAGCGTCTTTTTGAGCTGCTCGTCGTCCGAAATGCTTCCCGTACCTGAAAGCGACAAGTAATTGCCCGTGAGATCATTGATGAATGTGACTCCCACTTCGGGGTTATTTAAAATCTCACTGACCGGATCCGACTCTGAAGGGGCGAGAAAGCAAATGGTGCCTTCATAGGAGTCCTGAATGATCTGCATAGGCCGACCTCGGAAACCATTTGAGGTGCCCGTAGTGAGCATGGCGGTTTTGTTTGACTTGATGATATCCCAAATGTCGATGGCGTCTTCTTCATTCGTTTTCATAGCGTGTATAATAAGGTACGCAAAAGAACCGTCAGAAAAGATGCCAAGCAACGCACTAATTTTCGAAAAACAAACAAGTCACTACAAACAAATACATTACATATAAATAGCGGTATGATCTGAAAATACCGGCTGTACAAATGTGTGTGTACATATCCACACTTTTGAGGCACCAAAACACAATACACGGCCTGTACTGCGCTGCTCCGCGAATTTTAAGATTTGGGATGCGGTTCCGGAACCGATCCTGCATCGGCAGCGCCGGCCTCCGGGTCGACCGACTCTTCGTCGTCACTATTTTTGCTGAAAAGCAAGCCAATACTCATCATCAGGGCCGAGAGAATGATGACCTGTACGATAAGGGCCTTATTGATCCACTGAATGTGGTAGGCTACAGGGATGGAAAGGTAAAGCAATATGGTAATAAGACCTCGCGGTGCGATAAACAGCAGGGGCAAAACTTCCAGTCGCATTGCTTTGATTTGAATAATTCGTACTGCTAAAACTGCAACAATGATCAGTACTGACCACTTGAGCAATTCGAGGCTGAGCAGCGAATTGATATCGATTAAAAAACCGAAAAGCAAAAAGAAAAGCGAGCGCACCAGGAAGGTGGCCTCGCCGTTGATCTCTCGAAATTTTTCCACTTCCTTGGTGAGAATGGTCGGTTTAAGGCCTTGGATAAA
>JAIVHQ010000173.1 GCA_020200995.1 Flavobacteriales bacterium | reverse complement strand
ACCTGAACATCGGCGAGCTAAGTGAGGTGTGCCTCAACGACTCACTGGTACTCGACGCAGGTCCCGGAAAAACGGGCTACACCTGGAGTACAGGCGAAGAAACCCAAACCATCACAGTCACTTCCCCGGGCACATACTACGTGGATGCCTTCAGCGGGACGCAATGTGTGGCCAGCGACACCATCGTGGTAAGCTATTACGAACCGCCTGTCACCCTGGGCGGCAACGATACCATTTGCGCCGGCACCACCTTGAATCTCAATATTGATGGCAACTACCTCTTTGAATGGCAGGACGGATCCACAGGATCAGGTATAGAGGTTAGTGAAGAAGGTTGGGTTTGGGTAGAAGTCACTGATTTTCAAGAATGCACCCTTCGAGACTCGGCATTCATCAGCATCAGTCCGCGTCCTTTAACCCCCGAAATAATCGGTGACAGCATTTATTGCGAAGGCGCTGCTTTGGATCTCACCCTCTCCTCCACCGATGGTGCCATTTACCGTTTTATCAAGCCCGACAGCACACTCACATTCAATCAAAACCTGCTGATCGAAAACCTCACACAGGAAGATGCAGGGCTCTATTTCGGTTTTATATCAGTGGAAGGCTGTGAAAGCTTCAGCGACAGTGTGGAAATACAAGTCATACCCGCTCCGCTGTTTAACTTTCCCGATGACGAAACACTTTGCGATGGCGAAACTTTCGAAATTTCGACAGGGCTCGATCCCGCCGGGCTCAGCTTTAATTGGCAAGACGGCTCGAGCGATCCCGAATTTACAGCCACCGAGACCAATAATTACTTTGTGGATGTAGTCAACGAATTTGATTGTCTCGCCACCGACTCGATTTTCATCACATTCAATCCCCTTCCGGAAAATCCCGCAGTGACCGGCAATGAGGTTGCCTGCGAGGGCGACGAATTTGCCGTGAGCACAGCTGACCAGGATGACGTGTCCTTTACATGGACCGACCCTTCCGGAAATATAGTGAGCACCGAGAGCAGCCTTGTGCTCCCCGATGTGGGTACAGGGCTTGCCGGCGTCTATACCGTACAGGCCGAACTCAATGATTGCCTGTCGGAAGTGATTGAATTTACAGTGGATATTTCCGAAAACCCCGTGGTAATTCTCCCGAACGACACCCTGATTTGCGAAGGTGAGGAAATCGTCATTGACGCCGAGGGCGACTTTGCGACATATGTATGGAGCAATGGTTCGGAAGAATCGCTGATCATAGTGGGCGAAGGCACCTATGAACTCACTGTGACCAACGAAGCTGGTTGCGAGGGCAGCGATCTCATCACCGTCACCGAAAGCGGACCCGAGGCTGCATTTAACTTCAGCCCATCGGGAGTGGTGCAACCCGAGACGACGATCACCTTTACAGACCAGTCTGATCCGGGTGTAGCGGCCATCGTGGCACGCGAGTGGGATTTCGGCGACGGAACCATACGAACTTCGACCAACCCGGGTCATCAATACAGCAGCACAGGAGTTTACACTGTGACCCTCACCACGACCGATGCCAACGGATGCACCTCGACCGCTGAAGCTACCATCACAGTGGCCTTCGATTTCCGCATCCCCGAGGGCTTTTCACCCAACGGCGACGGGGTCGGTGACCTGTTCGTAATTCAAGGACTCGAAGCTTTTCCCAACTCTACCCTGCAGATCTTCAACCGCTGGGGCGGAGTGGTATTCGAAACCACGCGCTACAAGAACGACTGGGATGGTGACAACCTTCCGGTAGGAACTTATTTTTACCTTCTCAGATTGGAAAACGGCGAAGACTTTACCGGCCCCGTCACCATTGCCCGCTGACAATAAAACCGTTGACGACAGCAGCCGGCACGTAAAAAGAAACCCTCATTGAGCAACGAAAGTCACTCACGCCCAACGCTCCATATATAAACCGATATAAAACCTTGATTTCGTGAATAACCAACATTCACTTGTTCATTCTTTTTAATTCGTGCGCGGACGGCAGAAAGCTTTTTCAAGAACTTAGCTCTCAATTACCAACAGTGGTTCACCATCAAATCATTAAACTAAAACTCACAGTTATGAAGAAAATTTTTCTATTCGCAATTGCCGCATGTTTCATCGGCTCTGCAGCTAAAGCACAGGACGTTTACAAGCAAACAGGAGGCGAAAAGAACGTTGAAGTCCTCTTTGCTCCTTTCGGCGGAAGCCCGATCGGCATCAACGGCATCAAGTTCCGAAGTTTTACAAGCGCTACCACAGCAATTCGCGCTGAAGTATTTTTGGGTTTCGGAAGCTCAAGTGATGTAATAGGTGCATTGGAAAACGGCGATGAAGTTACT
>JAIVHQ010000033.1 GCA_020200995.1 Flavobacteriales bacterium | reverse complement strand
TTTCATCAGTAAGACGGAGGGGAGTGCAGATGCGGAACGCGACCTCTGTCAGAACTATAATTTTTAAATCATTTGCCCCTTGGTTGTAGTTTTATAGTTTTATCTTGATTTCACACGGAATTGGAACCTGAATTGAACATCGTTTTGGATTTGCTGGTACCGCTTGCCATCGGTCTTGTGATCGGTGCGGAGCGGGGGTGGAGTCAACGCGAAGTACCTGAAGGCAGCCGCGTGGCAGGCCTGCGCACTTTCGGACTGGCAGGACTGTTCGGAGGGATCTCCGCTTTGGTTGCTCAATCTTTGACGGTCTGGTTTTTACCGGCGGCATTTCTGGGTTTGTCGATGGTTGTTATCGTTTCGCATTACTTGGAATTCAAAACCAACAAGGACCTCGGCGTGACTTCGGAGATGGCTCTGCTTCTCACTTTTGTGCTCGGGGCCTGGTCTGTATTCGATCAAAAAATTGCCGCTGTTTCCGCAGCAGTGGTGGTCACGGCCTTGCTCGGCCTTAAACCGATCTTGCACAAGTGGCTTCGGTACCTGAAGGTGGAAGAGATTTACGCGGGAATAAAATTTTTGATCATTTCGGTGGTGCTCCTGCCCTTGCTTCCCAACGAGGGCTACGGTCCTTATGGTGCGCTGAATCCCTATTGGATTTGGTGGATGGTCGTTTTGATCAGCGGCTTATCCTTGTTTGGTTACATCGCCATGAAATCGGTCGGGAGGCGCGCGGGGACTTTTATTACGGGAATTGTCGGGGCCATGGCATCTTCTACGGCGGTGACTTTGAGTTTGGCCAAACTCGCTGTGAAGAGCACAAGGAAAGGCGTATTTACCACTGCAGTGCTCATGGCCTGCGTGGTGATGTTCGCCCGCGTTTTGATCGAAGTATCCGTGGTCAATCCCGCACTTCTTTCGGCGCTTTGGACGCCGGTCGCAGGCATGGTCGCGGTTATGGTCGTCGGCGGGGTGTGGATTTACAAAAGTGCTGAGCCTCCCGAAGCCGATGAGAAAATCGAGGTGGGCAATCCGCTACAGCTGGGAGTCGCCTTGAAATTCGGGTTGCTCCTGGCGGCTATCCTTCTCTTGTCCGAATTTCTGTCCGATCGCTTTGGTGATCAGGGCATTATAGTCCTCGCGATCGTATCGGGTCTCGCTGATGTAGATGCCGTTACGCTGTCGCTTTCGGAGATGGCCAAAGATCGGGTCGATGAAGGCTTGGCTAGCTTCGGCATTGTGCTCGCCTCCGTGTCAAATACCTTGGTCAAGGGCGGAATTTTCACCTTTTATGTAGGTGTCAAAACGAGCCTTCGTTTCATCGTGGTTATACTGATCGCCTCTGCCGCCGGCGTTGTTTTGGCGCTGACCGGGGCTGCTTTTTTCTGAAAATATCTCTTGTGCCTGATGCACTTTTTCGGGCACATACAGGCATTATAGTCTACCCTTACCAGTTTTGGTGCAGGCTCACCTGCAGCTGGCCTTTGGCCCATGGGTCGGTGGTTTGCAGCATCCACCCGAGTTGCACGCGGAGGTTGTCGCGCAGTCCGTACCCCGCGCCGAGGTAAGTTCTGTTTCTGTCAAAGAGGGCCACGGAGCGCCCTTCACCGATGTTGCGCTCCCCATTGATGAAAATCTCGTTGTAGAGTGCGAGGTAAAAGATGTTTTTGGCGAGTGCAGTTCCATTGATCGGCACATTCAGGAAAAGGTTGTACCGGTACCTGGTTCGGAAATCTTGCCCTTCGACCCATCGCTGCTCATAACGGTATCGGTGGGTGAGGTGAAACCGCCCCCCGATTTTATGCGGAATCAGCGCTTCCTGGTACATCCTGTTTTCGGGAAAGGAGGCAGTACTTTCGCCAAAATCGCCCGTGGAAATGTGGGCGTAGCCCCAGGTAAACATCACGCCGGCATCTTTAGGGGTAAACGTAAGCCCGGTGCGCAGCAAAATCTGCTCCCTGTCCGAGGTGGTGTCCCAGTACCTAAACTGGTAATCGCCCTGCACGCCGAATGAGGTGTTGTTAAACTGCTTATTTAGAAAGGCCATGTACCAGACTCCCGTCTGCCCCTCATCGATTTTTGATTGTGCACGGGCTTGCAAAATCGCGAGAAGAAATATGAGCAGGAATGCGGTTCTATGTTTCATTTTCGATGAAATCGCCGAGGAGTGTATGCGATATCTGTTATCTGTAGACGGTGCATTTAATTTAGGCAAAATTAGCCAGGTATTGATAACTTTTCTGTGATAAAGTTCACTCAAATCGTGATGGAAACAGATTCGGATCATCCCCGTACATTTTTTGCGCTTTGGTTGTCTCAACCGGAGTTCCATTGTTATTACTGGTTTTGTGAAGATCTGAACTCCCGAATAATTATTGAATCAGGGTTCCGGGATCATACGGGGCAGTTAGCAAAAGCATTGGCAAAGATTACCGCCCGCTTCACTGCTGTAGTTTGCATGGTGAAGCTTCGTGCGGAATTGTTTTACATCGCCGGATGTTTTGAGCAGTCTGATTACACCTCCATACCAAATCACTATCTGCAAAATGAAATCGCTTCGAACAGATTGCAACCATCCCCGGGTGGCAAAGCCCTTTGCGGAAAAAACGTACTTTAGAAACCTATCAAAATGTTGCCCCAAGACTTCGAAAACCCTTATCCGGAATGGTAAAAGCATTGAAAAAAATACTGAAAGCAGTTCTTTTTTTATTGCTGATTCCCGTGGCTTACCTGTTGATATCATTTACTATGATGTGGATCACCGTGAACGGCGACCGCCCGGCTCCGGATCCCTTCGGGTCTGTTTTTCTGACCACCAACGGCGTTCACCTCGGCATTGTGATTCACGAAGAGCAAATGGATTCTCTGCTCTCCGCCGGTCTCAAGAAAGGCCCCGATGATCGCTACATGTCATTCGGCTGGGGCGATGAGAATTTTTACCTCAACACACCGACCTGGAGCGACCTCACTTTTGCGAATGCAGTGAAAGCGCTTTTTGTGAAAAGCCCCACCCTCATCCATGTAACGCGCTATCCGAATTTGCAAAACCGCTGGGTGGAAATTCCCGTGAGCAAGGCCGAATTGGAGCAGCTGAATGCCTACATCCTCGCGACTTTTGCCCTGAGCGAAAACGGAGAAAAGACCCTTCTCGAAGGCGAGGGCTATACCATGAGGGATGATTTTTACAAAGCCAAGGGTAATTACACCCTCTTCAAAACCTGCAATACGTGGGTCAATACGGGCTTTAAGCAAAGCGGACTGAAAGCCTGTTATTGGACACCCTTTGACTTTGGACTGATGAAGAAGTATGAATAAGTGCGGATGTTCTATCTTGGGCGGTGCGCTTATAAGGCATCCGAAATAGCCTTATGTCCCCGGTAGTGCGGAATAAACCGTAATTTGCCGACTTACCTCTTTTGCGTCCATCAGGCTTCGTCCTGATCAAATAACCTGTAGAGCACCATGAAAATGCATCAATTCTTTCCTTTGTTAATTCTGCTCGCCGCAGTGACTTCCACCCCGGGCATGTGCCAAAGCAACAGTAAAACATTTTCTGCCGACATCGTAATTTACGGCGGAACTTCCGCCGGAATCAGCGCGGCAGTGCAGGCCGCAAGGCTCGGCAAGTCGGTCACCATCATCGAGCCATCGAGCCGCTTGGGAGGGCTCACCACCGGCGGACTCGGGCAGACGGATATCGGCAACAAACAAGTGATCGGCGGTATCTCCCGGGAGTTTTACCAAAACATCGCCGCGCATTACGACGATCCCGCCCACTGGATTTGGCAGGAAAAATCCGAGTACCGCGATGGCGGCCAGACCCGCACCGGATCGGGCGAAGATGCCATGTGGACTTTTGAACCCTCTGCAGCGCTCAAGGTCTTTGAGAAAATGCTGGACGACCTCGACATTACGGTCGTTTATCAAGAGCGCCTCAATCGGGAAACCGGTGTTTCCAAAACGGACGCGCGGATCGCGACCATCACAATGGAATCGGGCCAAACATTTTCCGGAAAGGTATTTATAGACGCCACCTACGAGGGCGACCTCATGGCAGCCGCCGGGGTTTCGTACACCGTGGGCCGCGAATCGAACGACCAATACGGCGAAACCCTGAACGGGATTCAGGCTGTTAAAAATGGAACCACCCTCCGCGGCGGAGCTTCCAACAACGCAGTTCACCACAATTTCATAAAAGGAGTGGACCCTTACATTGTCAAGGGCGATCCTTCGAGCGGGCTCTTGCCTTTCATTGAAGAAGGCGGCCCCGGAACCATCGGTGAGGGCGACGACGGGGTTCAGGCCTACTGCTTTAGGATGACCCTGACCGATCACCCCGACAACCGCATTCCCTTCCGGAAACCCGACAACTACCGGGAGCAGGATTACGAACTGCTGTTTCGCAATTACGAGGCGGCCACCGGTCCCATCGAAGAGATGTATTGGTACGGCGATCGCCTCGTGCCGTGGATCAACTCCTCAATGCCCAACCGAAAAACCGATACCAACAATCAAAAGGGCTTTTCGACAGACTTCATCGGTCAAAACAAGGACTATCCCGAAGCCTCCTACGAGGAGCGGGAACGCATCCTTCAGCGACACCGCGACTATCAGCAGGGCCTCATGTGGACACTGGCCTATCACCCGCGCATCCCCGAAAAAGTCCGCGATGCAGTATCGAAATGGGGCACCTGCAAGGACGAGTACGAGCGGGAGGACGGCTGGCAGGCACAGCTTTATGTCCGTGAAGCCCGCCGCATGGTGAGCGATTACGTGATGACCCAGAAGAACTGTGAAAAGATTGAGGTGGTGCCTGATCCCGTCGGCATGGGCGCATACGGCATGGATTCCCACCACATAAAGCGTTATGTAAACGCCGAAGGCCACGTCGCCAATGAAGGTAATGTGGAAGCCCATGTGGGAGGGCCTTACCCCATCAGCTACCGCTCCATTGTTCCCAAAAAGGAAGAATGTGCTAACCTGGTTGTACCCGTTTGCCTCAGCGCGTCGCACATCGGTTTCGGATCCATGCGCATGGAGCCCGTATTCATGGTGCTCGGCCAAAGCGCCGCCATCATTGCGTCCATGGCGGTGGAGGAGGAGAGCGCTGTACAGGAACTGGCCTATCCCGAGTTGAAAACAGCACTCCTGGAGCACGGGCAGGTTTTGGAATAAAGTTGGTGAACTGAAGACAAGTTGAGAATACTGTATGGCAACCATCGCCAATTATGCATTGTTCGGCTGGCGCTCGCTCACATGTCAGAATCAGGGCCATCCCAAAGCTAGCCTGGAGAGCATCGTACCGCGTGATAGACTGAAATGTTGATCCGATCAGGTGTTCGAGGTCGCTTCAAGAGAAAAAATTACCTTCGGCCGGAATGGGACAGTTCGTTGAGTTCCCGGATTTAATTGGTAATAAAATGCAGCACAGAGATTTACTCAAAGATCAGATCGAGCAGTTGGGAAAGGCTTTGGCAAAAATAATGGCCAACTTCCTCGGTCAGAAAACCCAAGGCGAAGCATTGCGCGGAATCGAAGCTGCCAATAAACAGCTCCAAAGCGAATTGGACATAGACATTGATAAGCTATCGGTTCTCACCAAAGGCGAACTCAAAACCCACCTCACTAAAAAGCATTTCACTGCCCCGCAATTGGAACTTCTCGCCGAATTCTTCAAGGAGGCGGGGGCTGCAGAATTAAACAAAAATAGCGAAAAGGCGAAAGCACGGCTGACAAAAGCCCTTGAGCTGCTGAATATTGCTGACGAAATTTCGGGAGCGCTGTCTCTCGATCGGGTTCAAAAATTGAATGAAATTGAGGAATTGCTCAAAGAAGTCTCCGGAAATCCGAATCACAAATGAAGTTGGAGTTTTGAAAATTGTGAAAACGGTTCACTAGTCACACCCGAAAGCATGAATACCTCGATTGAAATACGAGACTACAGCCCCGCTGATAAAGAGGCCCTGATCAACCTACTCCGGCTCAATACGCCCGAATACTTCGCCGCGGCGGAGGAAGCCGACTTCAGGCATTATTTGGATTTCGAACGGGAGCTGTACTATACCCTGCTGCTCGATGGAGAGATTGCGGGTTGCGGCGGACTGAATTTTGAAGACGGCGGCACGACAGGCATCATCAGTTGGGACATCATCCATCCCGCACATCAGGGAAAAGTCCTCGGCGCGCGATTGGTTCAACACAGACTCAAAAAGCTCAAATCCATTGAGGGAGTTCAAAAAGTGGTTGTCAGAACATCGCAGCTGACGCATAAATTCTATCAAAAGCAGGGCTTTCGGTTGATTGAAATCGTGAAAGACCATTGGGCCGAGGGGTTTGATATGTACCGCATGGAGCTTGCACAATTGCTGATTCGCAGTAGCTGATCCGCGGCCTGTGCGCTGTCTACTGCACTATTTTAATCCGCGCCATCTGCATGCCTCCTCATCCTCCGTGCCATCTGCGCCACTTTTTCAATCTGCGCCATCCGCGAAATCTGCGGGCTCCTTCATCCTCTGCGCCATCTGCGACACTTTACAATCTGCGCAATCTACGAAATCTGCGGGCTCCTCATCCTTCGTGCTATCTGCGACACTTTACAATCTGCGTAATCCGCGAAATCTGCGGGCCCCTCAACCTCTGCGCCATCTGCGGCCTTTTTGCATCAGCGCTAATCCGCGTCATCCGCGAAATCCGCGTTCCATTTTTCATTTCTCGCTTTTCAATCTGCGCCATCTGCGAAATCTGCGGGCCCCTTCATCCTACGCACCATCCGCAGGCCACATCATCATCCATTTCGTAGGGTACCACTTCCCGATAAAATTTACCTTTGACCCGGCCAACAAAAGACCATCGGCCATTTTCATTTTTGCATCGCAGCTTCGACACATCAAATCCACATGACGCCCGAAACCGAAGAATACCTCGCCAAGCACTTTGTACACCGCAGCAATTGGCTCCGCGCGGCCGTACTCGGAGCCAACGATGGAATTTTATCCACGGCCAGCCTGGCCATCGGTGTGGCCGCAGCAAGTGACTTTCGGGAGCCTCTCATCCTCGCCACGGTCGCAGGACTTGTGGCAGGGGCCCTGTCCATGGCCGCCGGCGAGTACGTGTCCGTCAGCTCCCAGACCGACATCGAAAAGGCCGACATCAAACGCGAAAAACAGGAGCTGGAAGACATGCCCGACATCGAATTGATCCGCCTGGCAAAAATCTACGAGGAGCGAGGCCTCAGCGAAAAAACCGCCCTCGCCGTGGCTGAGGAGCTTACCGAACACGACGCCCTGGGAGCCCATGTCCGCGACGAGCTGGGCATCAACGACACCACGCGGGCCAAGCCCGTTCAGGCCGCATTCGTATCGGGTGCTTCTTTCACCCTCGGCGGGGCGCTCCCGCTCCTGGTTACCCTGTTTTTTCCGATGAAGGGCATGGAAGTCACCCTTTACGCTTTCGCTATTGTTTTCCTGGCCATGCTCGGTGCATTTGCCGCAAAGGCAGGCGGTGCGAGAATTGCCAAAGCCGTGATTCGAATTACGTTTTGGGGAACCGTCGCCATGGGGCTTACGGCATTTGTGGGGCACCTTTTTGGTGAGCACGCAGGTGTATAGGGACGGGCTGCTCCGATCCTCTTTATAGCGATTCGTCTACCTCGATATCAGGATTGGCAACTTTCAGTGCCTCGACAAGTCCGGACCTGTCTTTTGGCGCAAACCTCATCCGCATGCAGTTGCTGTAGCGAATTTCCAACCGCTCGGGATCAGCCATGAAATTGCCAAAATAACCTCGAACCGGAGCAATGCTTGTGATTTCTGATATAGCAATGGATTCGGCATACAGAGACCACTGACGTATTGTAAGCCTGTCATTTTCGATGATGTACCGAAAGCCATAAATACCAAATACCATGAATGCCCAAACGGGCAGAGCGCCATATGCAAAACTTCCCGTAAAATAGGCCATTATGCCGGCGATGAGCAGGTACAGCACACTCGCATACACCCATGCCCCGCGCAGGGGCTTTTGATGAAACACCACCTTTGTGCTCAACGCGGACTCCATCGACTCAGTAGAATGATTTGGTTTCATGGCCTTCAGCTGCTTTCGTTCAATCACTTGAGTTCAAAGTTATCATTTTTGTCGGAATTGAATGCGAGAATTGGAGGGTGCGGCTATCTGAAGGATAAGAAACAAATAAACTGTCGTTGTGAATAAAAGGGAGACCCGCCCTGCCATCAGGTCGGGCGGGCTCTTCAGTCGCCGGCTCCGATGTGCTGCGCCGTTTCCTTCTTAGTGAAGGGAGTTGTGCCTTTTCGCTCTAATTGGTGTTCGTTCATAAAATCAAGTGGCTGGATCATAAAGTTCGATAGCAACGCGCACGCAGTTCTAAAAAACAAGGAGTTGACTAAGGTCAATGACTGTTTTTAGAACAAGTGCAAGGCAGATAGCGGGCTTTATGGACAGCTACTAAAATGGATAGCCGATGGCAATGTTAAGAAGCAAATTCTCCCCCCGCCATCCCGCCGAGAGCGGATCAAATTGATCAATCACCCAGCGGTCGTTTTCCGGAAGGTAGGGCAGGCGCAAGGGCGTGGCCAGGTCGAAACGAAGCAGGATGATGTCGAAATCCATCCGGAAACCGATTCCGCCGGCCACTGCCAGCTCGCTCGGTGCGCGGC